>NZ_JBEOWS010000189.1:0-18887 GCF_040296125.1 Streptomyces sp. NPDC002265
CCGGGGGGGGCGCGAAGCGCCCGCCTCACCACGTCGGCCCCGCCTCACCACGTCGGCCCCGCCTCACCACGTCGGCCCCGCCTCATGGCGTCGGCTGCGGCACGCTGGGCCGGCTGTCGTACGGCGTCGGCCTCGGCCCGTGGCGTCGGCCGCGGCACGCCGACCCGGGTGACGTACCGCGTCGGTCGGCCCGCCGCAGCGGCTCCCGCTTCAGCGGGCCAGTGCCCGCTTCAGCGCCTCCAGGAAGGCATCCGTCGTCTCCCGGTCCCGTACCGCGAGCCGTATCCACTCCTCGCCCAGCCCCGGGAACGTGTCCCCGCGCCGCACCGCGAAGCCCAGCGTCCGCAACCGCCGCCGTACGGCGTCCGCCGCCGGCATCCGGACCAGCAGGAACGGTCCCTCGGCCGGCTCCACGACCCGTACCCCCGCCGCCGTGAACCGGGCCAGTCCCGCGACCAGACGAGCCCGGTCGGCGGCGATCCGACGGGTCGCCCGGTCCGCCTCCGCCAGGGCCGGCGGGCTCACACACGCCCCGGCCGCGGCGAGCGCGGGCGTGGAGACCGGCCACAGGGGCTGGGCCCGTTCCAGGGCGGCGACCGTCTCCGGGGCGGCGAGCACGTATCCGATCCGCAGTCCGGCCAGCCCCCATGTCTTGGTGAGGCTGCGCAGCACCACCAGACCCGGCACGTCCGTGCGCCCGGCCAGGGCCTCCCGCTCGCCCGGCACCGCGTCCATGAACGCCTCGTCGACCACCAGCGTCCGCCCGGGCCGCGCGAGCCCGGCGATCGCGTCGGCCGGATGCAGGACCGAGGTGGGGTTCGTCGGATTGCCGATCACCACCAGGTCCGCGTCCTCGGGCACCGCCCGCCCGGTCAGCCGGAAGCCGTCCTCGGCGCGCAGCAGCACCCGGTCGACGGTGTGCCCGGCGTCCCGCAACGCCGCCTCCGGCTCGGTGAACTGCGGATGCACGACCACCGGCCGGCGCACCTTCAGCGCCCGCGCCAGCAGGACGAACGCCTCCGCCGCGCCGGCCGTCAGCAGCACCCGGTCCACCGGCAGCCCGTGCCGTGCCGCCACCGCCGCCCGCGCGGCCCGCCCGTCCGGATAGGCGGCCAGCGTGTCCAGCGACCCGGCGATCAGCTCCCGCAGCCACGCCGGGGGCGTGTCCGACCGCACGTTGACGGCCAGGTCGACCAGGTCCGCGCCGTCGTCACGCACCTCGGCGTCACCGTGGTGCCGCAGATCGGGGCCCTCCCCGGGAACGTCGTCAGTGCGCATGGGAGTGGGTGTGCCCCCCGTGCTGGTGGTGCCCGTGATGGTGACCGCCCCCGTGACCGTCGTCGTCCGGGTGGAAGTGCGGCTGCTGCGGCAGCCCCACCTTGTCCTCGAAGCCCGGCAGCGCGATGCGGTACACGCACGAGTCGCAGTTCATCCGCAGATCGCCCTTGACGGCCTCCGCGTACCGCTCCATCACCAGGTCCAGAAGCTCCGGCTCGGGCCCGATCACGTCCGCCGAGCGCACCCCGGTCTCCGGATGCGCGGCCGCCCAGTCCTCGGTCTGCCGCCGCACCCGGTCCGGCAGGATGCCGGTGAACAGGAAGTACGGCAGCACCACGATCCGGCGGGCGCCCAGCCGCACGCACCGGTCGAGACCGCTCGGCACGTCCGGCGCGGCCAGCGACACGAACGCCGTCTCCACACCCGCGTAGCCGCGCCCCTCCCACAGCAGCCGCGCCGCCTTGTGCACCTCGGCGTTGGCGTCCGGGTCGGTGGAGCCGCGCCCGACGAGCAGCACGGTCACCTCGGCCCGGTCCGCCGGCGTGCGGCCCGCCTCGCCGAGCGCCTCGTCCAGGCGCCGCTCCAGCACGTCCAGCAGCGACGGATGCGGGCCCAGCGGACGCCCGTAGGTGTAGGAGATCCCGGGGTGGCGTTCCTTCTCCCGGGACAGGGCCGCCGGGATGTCGCCCTTGGCGTGCCCGGCGGACACCAGCATCAGCGGCACGGCGGCGAACCGGCGCACCCCCCGTTCCACCAGTTCGGCCACCGCCTCGCCCAGTGGCGGCGAGGACAGCTCGATGAAGCCGCCCGCGACGGGCAGTTCGGGGTGACGGCGCCCCAACTCCCGTACGAAGTCGCGGAACGCCTCGGCTCCGGCCTCGTCCCGGGTGCCATGGCCGGCGATGAGCAGGGCGGGCGGCGGGGTGGTCACGATTGCTCCTCGGATTGCGGAATACGGTGGTACAGCAGGGCGTTGAGGGCGGCCGCGGCCACCGCGGAACCGCCCTTCTCGGACACGTTGCTCACGGCGGGCAGCCCGCTCTCGCGCAGCGCGGCCTTCGACTCGGCCGCCCCGACGAAACCGACGGGGAGCCCGATGACGAGCGCGGGGGAGGCGTCCAGCGTCAGCAGCTCCTCCAGGGCGGTCGGCGCACAGCCGATCACCCACAGGGCGCCGGGGCCGACCTCCTCGTACGCCAGCCGGACCGCGTGCGCCGACCGGGTCAGCCCCGGTCCTGACCGGGCGTCCCGCAGTCGGCAGACGGTCTCGCGGCGGGTGATCCCCGCGGCCACCATCTCCACGTCCACGACCACCGGCGCCCCGGCGTGCAGCGCGGTGTGCGCCTTCGCCAGGTCGCCCTCGTCCAGGACGAGATCGTCGGCGTAGTCGAGGTCGGCGGCGGAGTGGATCACCCGTTCCACCACCGCCCGCGACAGCGGCGGGAAGTGCGAGGTGTCCAGACGGGCGCGCAGCCGCCGGAAGGACTCCTGCTCGATGGGATGGACGACACGATTCACCGGGCACCCTCCTGCGGGTCTCGCTGCGGGTCTTCCTGCGTCTCCGTCTGCGTCCGCTCCGTCTGTGTCCGCGCGTGCGGGACGGTCCGCGGGTCCTCCTGCGGGGCCGTCCCCGGGTCCTGCTGCCAGCGGTAGCCGCGCGGGGTCACCATCCGCCCCGCGATCCGCCGGGTCGCCGTGTTGCCCACGGTCACGACCGTCATCATGTCCACCGTCGCCGGATCCAGCGCGGACAGCGTCGTCACCCGGCTGGACTCGTCGGCGCGCGAGGCGTTGCGTACGACACCGACCGGCGTCGCCGGCTCCCGGTGCTCCGCGAGGATCGCGAGGGCCTTCGGCAGCTGCCAGTCGCGGCCCCGGCTGCGCGGGTTGTAGAACGTCACGACGAGGTCCGCCTCGGCCGCGGCCCGTACCCGCCGCTCGATGACCTCCCACGGCGTGTGCAGGTCGGACAGGCTGATCGAGACATGGTCGTGGCCCAGCGGCGCGCCCAGGATCGCCCCGGCCGCGAGCGCCGCCGTCACCCCGGGCACCCCGACGACGTCGATGTCGTCGGACGCCTCGGCCAGCGCGGGCGAGGCCATCGCGTACACCCCCGCGTCCCCGCTCCCGATGAGCGCGACCGCCGCGCCGCGCCGCGCCTCGGCGACCGCGGTGCGGGCCCGCTCCTCCTCCGCGCCGAGCCCCGACTCCAGGATCCGGGTGCCGGGCCGCAGCAGATCGCGGATCTGGTCGACGTACTGGTCGAGCCCGACGAGCACGGAAGCACGGCGCAACTCCGCCTCGGCACGCGGCGTCAGCAGGTCCCGGGCACCGGGCCCCAGCCCGACCACCGCGAGCCGCCCGCGCCCCGGCCGCCGTACGACCGCGCAGGTCGCCATCGCCGGCCGGCCGTCCGCCCGCTCCGACTTCCGCTTGGGCACGAGGAGTTCGCCACCCCGTACCAGGGCGGCGGCCTCCGCGACGGACGGGGTGCCGACCGCGGCGAGCGGTGCGCCGGACGGGTTCGGCACCTCGACGGCCGCCAGCTCCTCGGCGGAGTACGTCACCAGGGGCACCCCGAGCCGCTCGGCGGCGGCGACGACGCCGGGTTCGCCGGACTTGGCGTCGACGGTGGCCAGTTCGGCGACCGACGCGGCGCTGAGCCCGGCGTCCCGCAGCGCGGCCTCGACCAGCCCCAGCACCTCCTCGGCCGGAGCACCCTTGGACGCGCCGACACCGACCACCAACGACGGCGGGCGCAGCAGCACTTCGCGCTCGGCCGGCACCACGGCCCGGTCGGTCAGCCGGACCGTGTACGCGCCCCGCGTCCCCAACGGCAGCGCGGGCAGCGGCCAGGACACCTCCGCGGCCAGCGCGACCGGCTCCCCGTCCAGCAGGGCGCGGGTCACGCCCGCGACATCCCCCTCCACGGACAGGCCGAGCGTGTCCAGGCCGGGCACGCCCACCGCGTCCGTCGCCGTGGTCACCACCGGCTCCGCGCCCAGCAACGCGCCCACCGCGCGGGCCAGTTCATTGGCTCCGCCGCCGTGCCCGCCGACCAGCGACACGGCGAACCGGCCCGCCTCGTCGACGCACACCACACCGGGGTCGGTCCGCTTGTCGCCCAGCAGCGGCGCGACCAGCCGTACCACCGCCCCGGCCGCCAGGAAGCACACCAGCTGCCCGCACTCCGCGAACGCCCGCGGTACGGCGTCCGCCACGGGCCCGTCGTACACCCGCGTGCGGTCCGGCCAGGCCGCGGCCAGCCGGTCGCGCGCCGCCGCCCCCGCCACGGTGGCGGAAATGAGGCCGATCACAGGGCAACTCCTTCGGTACGCGCCGCGGGACGGGTGCCCCACAGCAGAAACACAGGGTTGGTCGCCGCCGGCCGGGTCACGTCCCCCGGCAGCGGCACGAGCCGCGACGACTGGAGCAGCACACCGTCGCAGTCGAACCCGGCGCCGATCAGCGCCGCACGCGCCGTCGGCACCCGGTCCAGGGCGGCCATCGCGACGACCACGCCGCGCCGGGCCCGCCGCGCGCACGCGTCGACGATCCCGGGCAGCTCACGGCCCCCGCCGCCGACGAACACGGCGTCGGGATCGTCGAGTTCCGCCAGCGCGTCCGGTGCCGTGCCGTGCACCACGTGCACGTCGACGCCGTGCAGAGCGGCGTTGGTACGGATCCGGCCGACCCCGTCCGGGGTCTTCTCCACGGCACTCACGGCGGCCCCGAGCCGCGCGCACTCCACCGCCACCGACCCGGAGCCCGCGCCGATGTCCCACACCAGGTCGCCGGGGCGCGGACCGAGGCGGGCCAGCGCCAGCGCCCGCACCTCGAACTTGGTGATCATCGAGTCGCGGTGCGCGAACGCGGACTCCTCCAGCGCCCAGCCCGCGGGCCCCGGCGCCGCACCGGCCACCGTCCGCGCCCCGCCCGGCGCCGTCCGGGACTCGTCCAGGCACAGCACCACGCTCACCGCCGAACCCCAGTCGCGGGCGGCGGCCTGCGCCGGTGTCACCCGCTCGACGCGTTCGCGCGCCGGATCGCCCAGCGCCGAGGCCACCACCAGGACCCGGTCGGCCGACGCCCGCGCGAGCGCCGCGCCCAGCTCGGCGGGACCCGCGCCCGGCCCGGTCAGCACCGCCGTCTTCGGATAGGCGCGGCACACATGCACCGCGGTACGCAGCTCCCGCCCGTGCGCGCTGACCACCACGGCGTCGTCCCAGGTCATGCCGGTCCGCGCGAACGCGGCCGCGACCGAGGACACCCCGGCCCGGACGTCGAGCGCCGCGGCCCCGAACCGCTCCGACAGCACCCGCACGATCCCGAAGAACCCCGGATCCCCGGAGGCCAGCACCAGCACCCGCCGCCCCTTGCCGACGTACTCCGCGACCGTGTCCAGGGCGGGCGCCAGCGCGCCCAGGACCACCAGCTCGGCGGTGTCGGGCAGCAGCGGCCGTACGGCCTCCAGATGCCGCCGGCCGCCCACGACGAGCTCCGCCCCCGCCAGGACGTCCCCGGGCGGCGGCGCACCGGTCCCCGTGCCGACGACCGTGATCACGTGCCGGCGCCCCGGGCGCGCAGGGCCTTGCGGGCCTCGGGGTCGGCCTTGCGATAGCCGTGGAAGTGCCCCGGGTGGTACAGGTGCGAGCGCGTCCCGCCGGCGTCCAGCGCCGGGCCGACCAGGAACAGCGTGTGCTTCCAGAGCTTGTGCTCCTTGACCGTCTCCTCCAGCGTGCCGATCGTGCACTTCACGACCAGCTCCTCCGGCCAGGTCGCCTGGTAGGCGACGACGACCGGCGTGGTCGTCGGATAGCCGCCCTCCAGCAGCTCCCGCACCAGCTGGCCGCTGCGCGCCGCCGACAGGAACAGCGCCATGGTCGTACCGTGCCGGGCGAACTCGCGCACCTCCTCGCCGGGCGGCATCGGCGTCTTGCCGCCGCCGAGCCGGGTCAGGATCACCGACTGCGCGACCTCGGGAATGGTCAGCTCGCGCCCCGCGAGCGCCGCGACCGCCGAGAACGACGACACACCGGGCACGATCTCCGTGTCGATCCCCAGCTCGTCGCACCGGTCGAGCTGCTCCTGCGTGCCGCCCCACAGCGCGGGGTCGCCGGAGTGGATCCGGGCGACCCGCAGCCCCTCGGCGCGGGCCCGCCGGTACACGGCCACCACGTCCTCCAGGGACATCGCCGCCGAGTCCAGGATCTCCGCGTCCGCGCGCGCGTGTTCGAGCACCTCGGCCTGCACCAGACTGGCCGCCCAGATCACGACGTCGGCCTCGGCGATGGCCCGTGCGGCCCGGAACGTCAGCAGGTCGGCGGCGCCGGGGCCGGCACCGACGAAGGTCACCTTGCCGGTGGGGGCATCGGCCATGGGTACGGGTCCTCTCGTACGGATCTTCACTGGGTGGGGGGTCGGACGTGCGCGACCGGGGTCGGATCGGATAGCAAGGTCACATGGCGGTCCTCGTCGCGCTCGGCGCGTTCCTGATGACGCTGGCCGGCGGCTGGACGGCACAGCGGGTCACCGACCGCCGCCATCTGGTTCTCGGCCTGGCCGGCGGCCTGATGCTCGGCGTGGTCGGCCTGGACCTGCTGCCCGAGGCACTGAAGACGGCGGGCACCGAGGTCTTCGGCGTACCGGCCGCGCTGCTGCTGTTCGTGGCCGGCTTCCTGCTCGCCCATCTGGCCGAACGGCTGCTGGCCGAACTCCCCAGGGACCCCCACTCCGCCCGGACGGAGGAGGACCAGGCGGCCGCGCACGGCGGCGCGGCGCCCGACGGCCGGGTGCCCGAGGTGGGCCTGACCGCGGCCGCCGCGATGGTCGGCCACAGCGCCATGGACGGCGTGGCGATCGGCGCGGCCTTGCAGGTCGGCGGCGGCATGGGCGCGTCCGTCGCGCTGGCCGTCGTCGCCCACGACTTCGCGGACGGCTTCAACACGTACACGATCACCAGCCTGTACGGGAACGCCCGGCGCAGGGCGGTCGCCATGCTGTTCGCGGACGCGGCGGCGCCGGTGCTCGGCGCGGCCTCGACCCTGTTCTTCGTCCTGCCCGAACCGCTGCTCGGCGGCTATCTCGGCCTTTTCGGCGGGGTGCTCCTCTACCTCGCGGCCGCCGAGATCCTGCCCGAGGCCCACCACGAGCACCCCGCCCGCTCGACCCTGCTGTGCACGGTCGCGGGCGCCGCGTTCATCTGGCTGGTGGTGGGCCTGGCCGGCTGAACGCCCGTACGGCCCGCGGAGGGTCACAGCTTGCCGCCCCGACCGCCGTCGCGCGGCGCGGGCGCGATCAGCGTCGACAGGTAGGGCAGCGGACCGTCGCCGAGGTCGGCGGCCGGCCGGATGGACTCCTGCGCGAGCCCCAGCGCCGAACCCCACACCGCGCTCTCCAGCCGCCCGGTCTCGCGCAGCGCCTCGGCGACCTCCGCGGCCTGCCGCCCGAACTTGTACGCCACGACCGTGCCCGGCCCGCTCAGCGCGTCCTTGAGCGCGGCGGCCCCCGCGGTGACCGGCACCAGGGTCAGCGGTTCGGTCCCCTCGGTCAGGACCGCCCCCGAGCGCGCCGCGAGATCCTGCATCGCGGTGATGCCCGGCACGGTCTCGACGACGGCACCCGGCACCGACTCCAAGACGGTCTGCGCCAGATAGGTGAACGTCGAGTACACGTTCGGGTCCCCGATGGTCGCGAAGGCGACACAGTCGTGCGCGTCGAGCAGCGCCGCCACCCGCGCCCCCGCCGCGTCCCAGGCGGCCTCGCGCCGGGCCCGGTCGCTGCGCTCGTTGAGCGCGAACACCACCCGGACGACCTTCTCCCGCGGCACATAGTGCAGCACGGTCGCCTCGGCCCGCCCCGGCTCGCCGCCGTCCTCCCCGTCCGCCGCGGCCATCACGGGCACCACGACGACGTCCGCGGCGCGCAGGGCGTTGACGCCCTTGACGGTCACCAGCTCGGGGTCGCCGGGGCCGACCCCGACACCGATCAGCTTGCTGCTCATGACGTCAGGCACCTCTCGACGAACCGACGGGCCACGCCGGGCTCGGACGCCCAGTGCGTGTGCAGATAACTCGCGTGCACGCCCTGCTGCACGAAACCTTCGACGCGCCGTTCGGGGGCGCGCATCCCCCAGGCCGGAGACGGCCCGGCGCCGGGCTCCACGACCGTGCGGTGGAACTCGTGCCCGCGCATCCGGGTGCCGGCCGCCGCGAGCACGCTGTCGCCGAGGGCCACCGCGTCCCGGTAGCCGAGGGTGAGCCGCTCGTCCATCCGGGCCACGGCGTCGATCACCCCGCACATGGGCCGGCCGTCGAGCTCCCGCGCCAGATACAGCAGTCCGGCGCACTCGGCGGCGACCGGCGCCCCGGCCGAAGCCAGCTCCGCCACCGCCTTGCGCAGCGGCTCGTTGGCGGACAACTCGGGCGCGTACACCTCGGGGAATCCGCCACCGATGACCAACCCGCCCGTCCCGGCGGGCAGTTGTTCGTCACGGAGCGGATCGAAGGTGACGACCTCGGCACCGGCGGCGGTGAGCAGCTCGGCGTGCTCGGCATACGAGAAGGTGAACGCGGGGCCCCCGGCGACGGCGACCCGTGGCCCCCGCTTCCCGGCCGAGCGAGTCGGGTGGTCGTGGGTGGGCGACTCGACGGCCTCGGCCGCGTCCCAGGCCGCACCCGACAACACACCGGCACTGCGCGCCAGCGCTGCCAGTGCGTCCAGGTCGCACCCTTCCGCGACCTGTGCCGCCATCGCGGCGACCGCCGCGACCGCCTCCGCCCGCCGCTCGGCGACCGGCACCAGACCGAGGTGCCGGGACGGCGTGTCCACCTGCGGCGCCCGCCGCAGCACCCCGAGCACCGGCACCCCTGCGCAGTCCAGCGCGTCGCGCAGCAGCCCCTCGTGCCGGTCCGAGGCGACCTTGTTCAGGATCACGCCCCCGATCCGCACCTCGGGGTCCCAGGAGGCGAACCCGTGCACCAGCGCGGCCACGGACCGCGACTGCGAGGAAGCATCCACGACCAGCACCACCGGCGCCCGCAGCAGCTTCGCCACCTGCGCCGTGGAGGCGAGTTCCCCCTCGCCCGCGGCGCCGTCGTACAGCCCCATCACGCCCTCGACGACCGCGAGGTCACAGCCGCGCGCGCCGTGCGCGAACAGCGGCCCGATCAGCTCCGCGCCGCACAGGTACGCGTCGAGATTGCGTCCCGCGCGCCCGGTGGCGAGCGCGTGGTAGCCGGGGTCGATGTAGTCGGGCCCGACCTTGTGCGGGGACACGGCGAGCCCCCGCTCGGCGAAGGCCGCCATCAGCCCCGTGGCGACGGTGGTCTTGCCGCTGCCCGAGCAGGGCGCGGCGACCACCAGCCGGGGAACGGACGTCACCACTCGATGCCCCTCTGGCCCTTCTGGCCCACGTCCATCGGGTGCTTGACCTTGGACATGTCGGTCACCAGATCGGCGAGGGCGACCAGCTTCTCCGGGGCGTTGCGCCCGGTGATCACCACATGCTGGGTCCCCGGCCGATGGCGGAGCACGTCCACGACCTCGTCCGTGTCGACCCAGCCCCAGTGCATCGGGTACGCGAACTCGTCGAGCACGTACAGCTTGTACGTCTCGGCCGCCAGGTCCCGCTTGACCTGCTCCCAGCCCTCCCGGGCCTTCTCCTCGTTGTCCATCTGCGCGTCGCGCTGGACCCACGACCAGCCCTCGCCCATCTTGTGCCAGTCGACGCTCCCGCCCTCGCCGGAAGCGCCCAGCACCCGCAGCGCGTTCTCCTCGCCGACCTTCCACTTCGCCGACTTGACGAACTGGAACACCCCGATGGGCCACCCCTGGTTCCAGGCGCGCAGCGCCAGCCCGAACGCGGCGGTGGACTTCCCCTTGCCGACGCCCGTGTGCACGACGACCAGCGGACGGTTACGACGCTGACGAGTCGTCAGACCGTCGTCCGGTACGACACTCGGCTGTCCCTGCGGCACTAAGCGGCCCTCCTCTGCACGTCCTTCACCACGTCCTTCACCAGCCCGGCGATGCTGTCCGCCCGAAGCTCGTCCAACGTCACCGCCGTACCGCCCAGTTCACCCGCGAGCTTCCCGGCCAGCCCCAGCCGCACCGGCCCGGACTCGCAGTCCACGACGACCGAGGCGACCCGGTCGGCCGCGAACAGCCCGGCCGAGCGGGACGCGAGCAGCAGCGGCTCGGGGCCCCCGGTGGCCCGTCCGTCCGTCACCACGACCACCAGCGGGCGCCGTGCCGGATCCCGCAGCCGCTCCACCCGCAGCACCTCGTGCGCCTTCAGCAGCCCGGCCGCGAGCGGGGTACGCCCGCCCGTCGGCAACGACTCCAGCCGCGCCGCTGCCGCGTCCACCGAAGAGGTGGGCGGCAGCGCGACCTCGGCGGCCGACCCACGGAAGGTCACCAGACCCACCTTGTCCCGCCGCTGGTACGCGTCGAGCAGCAGCGACAGCACCGCGCCCTTGACCGCGCCCATCCGCTGCCGGGCCGCCATCGACCCGGAGGCGTCCACGACGAACAGCACGAGGTTGGACTCGCGCCCCTCCCGCACCGCCTGCCGCAGATCGTCCCGGCGCACCACCAGCCCCGGCCCCGACCGCCCGCGCGCCCGCTGGTGCGGAGCGGCCGCCTGCACGGTCGCCGCCAGGTGCAGCTTCGTCAGCGCGCCGCGCGGCCGCCGGGCCCCGGTCGTGCGCCCGTGCTCGGTACGGGCCCGCGAGCGCCGCCCGGCGGCACCCCGGCCGATCCCGGGCACGCTCAGCGCCTTGGTACGGAACGGCTCGGCCGCCCGCACGGCGGACTGCTCCGCGCCTGCGGAGGCCTGCGGCTCCCCGCCCTCACCGGCCTCGGGCCGGGCGGACGTGTCACCGCCCTGCGGACCGCTGTCCGGGGTGGGCTGCCCACCGCCGCCACCGGGCCCGTCCGGGTCGGGATCCTCGTCCTCGGTCGAGCCCCCGAACTCCTCAAGCGTCTCGTCCAGCTTGTCCTCGTCGAGCCCCGGCGCGTCGAACGGATTGCGCCTGCGCCGGTGCGGCAGCGCCAGCAGCGCCGCCTGCCGCACGTCCTCGGCGAGCACCTCGGTACGCCCGGCCCAGGCCGCCAGCGCGGTGGCCGTACGCGCCATCACGATGTCGGCCCGCATGCCGTCCACCTCGAAGGCCGCGCAGGTCGCCGCGATCTGCCGCAATGCGCCGTCACCCAGCCGCACGGCGGGCAGCAGCGCGCGGGCCGCCGCGATCCGCGCCCGCACGGCGGCCTCCTCACCGGCCCAGCGCGCCGCGAAGCCGGCCGGGTCGTCGTCGTAGGCGAGCCGCCGGCGTACGACCTCCACCCGCTGGTCGGGCTCGCGCGAGGCGGCCACCTCGACGGTCAGCCCGAACCGGTCGAGCAACTGCGGCCGCAGCTCGCCCTCTTCGGGGTTCATCGTCCCCACGAGCAGGAACCGCGCCGCGTGCCGTACGGAGACGCCCTCGCGCTCGACGTACGAGGCGCCCATCGCGGCCGCGTCGAGCAGCAGGTCGACCAGATGGTCGTGCAGGAGGTTGACCTCGTCGACGTACAGGATGCCGCGGTGCGCGTCGGCCAAGAGCCCCGGCTCGAAGGCCTTCACGCCCTCCGCGAGCGCCCGCTCGATGTCCAGGGCGCCGACCAGCCGGTCCTCGGAGGCGCCCACGGGCAGCTCGACCATCCGGGCGGGGCGGGGCGCGCCCCCTCCCGCCTCGTGCGGCCCGTCCGGGCAGGCGGGGTCGGGGGAGCCGGGGTCGCAGGAGAAACGGCACCCGGAGACGACGTCGACCTCGGGAAGCAGCGCCGAGAGGGCACGTACGGCCGTGCTCTTCGCGGTGCCCTTCTCGCCACGGACCAGCACACCGCCGACCGCCGGCGAAACGGCGTTCAGCAGCAGCGCGAGCCGCAGATCGTCCTGGCCGACGACGGCCGTGAACGGGAACGGGGTACTCACTGGTCGTCGCCCTCCAAGTCGCCTTCGAGCTCCAGATAGGTGGCGCGCAGCCGCTCCAGCGTGTCCGCGTCCGGCTCCGCCCACAGCCCGCGGTCCGCCGCCTCCAGCAGACGTTCGGTGATGCCGCGCAGGGCCCACGGGTTGGACTTCTTCATGAAGTCCCGGTTCTCCGCGTCGAAGACGTACTCGGCGCTGAGCTTCTCGTACATCCAGTCGTCCACGACCCCGGCGGTGGCGTCGTAGCCGAAGAGGTAGTCGACCGTGGCCGCCATCTCGAAGGCGCCCTTGTAGCCGTGCCGGCGCATCGCCGCCATCCAGCGCGGGTTGACCACCCGGGCCCGGAAGACGCGGTGCGTCTCCTCGCCCAGCGTGCGCGTCCTCACCTGGTCGGGGACGGCCGAATCACCCACGTACGCCTCGGGGTTGCCCCCGGTCAGGTGCCGCACCATCGCGACCATGCCGCCGTGGTACTGGAAGTAGTCGTCCGCGTCGACGAGATCGTGCTCGCGCGTGTCGACGTTCTTGGCGGCGACGGCGATCCGCTTGAACGCCGTCTCCATGTCGCCGCGGGCCGCCCGCCCGTCGAGCCCGCGTCCGTAGGCGTAGCCGCCCCAGACGGCGTACACCTCGGCGAGGTCGGCGTCCGAGCGCCAGTTGCGCGCGTCGATCAGCGGCAGCAGACCGGCGCCGTACGCGCCCGGCTTGGAGCCGAAGATGCGGGAGGTGGCGCGCCGCCGGTCGCCGTGCTCGGCGGTGTCCTCGTCGGCGTGCGCGCGCACGAAGTTGCGGTCCGCCGGCTCGTCCAGCTCGGCGACCGCCCGTACGGCGTCGTCGATCAGCCCGACCACGTGCGGGAACGCGTCCCGGAAGAAGCCGGAGATACGGACCGTGACGTCGATGCGGGGACGGCCCAGCTCGTCCAGGGGCACGATCTCGAAGCCGGTGACCCGGCGCGAGGCGTCGTCCCACACCGGGCGGCAGCCCAGCAGCGCGAGGATCTCCGCGATGTCGTCGCCCTGGGTGCGCATGGCGGACGTGCCCCAGACCGTCAGTCCGACGGACGTCGGGTAGGCGCCCGTGTCCTGGAGATACCGCTGCACGAGGGAGTCGGCGAGGGACTGCCCGATCTCCCAACTCAGCCGGGAGGGAATGGCCTTGGGGTCGACCGAGTAGAAGTTGCGGCCGGTCGGCAGGACGTTGACGAGTCCGCGCGTGGGCGAGCCCGACGGGCCCGCCGGGACGTAACCGCCGTCCAGCGCCTTGAGGATGTGCCCGATCTCGTCCGTCGTCCGGGCGAGCCGCGGTACGACCTCGCGGCAGGCGAACTCCAGCACCGCGACGGCGTCCGGGAGTTCGGTGCCGAGGAGGTCGCGCACGAGCGCCGGCACGGCTGCCGCGTCCCAGCCGCGTTCCTCCATGCCGAGGGCGGCCCGGCGGCACAGCTGCTCCAGCAGGTCGATCGCGTCGGCCGCCGTCCGGGCCGGGCCCTCGACGAGGTCCGTCAGCTCGACCGGGACCTTCACGGGCGCGCCCGGCTCGGCGAGCAACTCCTTCTCCACCAGGCCGAAGTGCGCGGCCAGGGCGGCCCGCAGACCGGGCAGCGCGTTCGCCGCGCCGCCCCACACCTGCGAGGCGCGCAGCACGGCGAGCACGAGGTTCACCCGCGGCTCGGCCTCCGGTCCGCCGCCGAGGATGTGCAGCCCGTCCCGGATCTGCACGTCCTTGATCTCGCAGAGGTAGCCGTCGATGTGCATCACGAACTCGTCGAAGTCGCCGTCGTCGGGCTGCTCGTCGACATGCAGGTCGTGGTGGAGTTCGGCAGCCTTGACCAGCGTCCAGATCTGGGCGCGGACGGCCGGGGCCTTGGCCGGGTCCAGGTCGGACACGAGCGCGTACTCGTCGAGGAGCTGCTCCAGCTTGGCCAGGTCGCCGTAGGTGTCGGCGCGGGCCATCGGCGGTACGAGGTGGTCGACGACGGTGGCGTGGCCGCGCCGCTTGGCCTGGGTGCCCTCGCCGGGGTCGTTGACGATGAACGGGTAGACCAGGGGGAGTTCGCCGAGTACGGCGTCGGGCGCGCAGCCGCCGCTCAGCCCGAGTCCCTTGCCCGGCAGCCATTCCATCGTGCCGTGCTTGCCCATGTGGACGATCGCGTCGGCCCCGAAACCCCCCTCCGACGTCGCAGCCTCCAGCCAGCGGTAGGCGGCCAGGTAGTGGTGCGACGGGGGCATGTCGGGGTCGTGGTAGATCGCGATCGGGTTCTCGCCGAAGCCGCGCGGCGGCTGGATCATCACGACGACGTTCCCGAATCGGAGGGAGGCGAGGACGATGTCGTCGCCGTCGACGTACAGCGAGCCCGGCGGCTCGCCCCACGCCTCCAGCATCCCGTCCCTGAGTGCGGGGTCGAGCCGGTCGAACCAGGCCCGGTAGTCGGCCAGCGGCACCCGGGCGGGCGCCGCGGCCAGCTGCTCCTCGGTCAGCCACTCGACGTCGTGGCCGCCGGCAGCGATCAGCCGGTGGATCAGTTCGTCGCCGTTGTCGGGGTGTCCCTCGACCGTGTATCCGGCGTCCCTGAGCGCGTCCAGGACCCGGACGGCCGAGGCGGGCGTGTCCAGCCCGACCGCGTTGCCGACCCGCGAGTGCTTGGTGGGGTAGGCGGTGAAGACCAGCGCGAGCTTCTTCTGCGCGTTCGGCTTGTACCCCAGCCGCGCGTGCCGTACGGCGATCCCGGCCACCCGCGCGGCCCGCTCCGGGTCGGCGACGTAGACGGGCACCTCGTCCGGGCCCTGCTCCTTGAAGGAGAACGGCACGGTGATCAGGCGTCCGTCGAACTCCGGGATGGCGACCTGCATGGCCGCGTCCATGGGGGACAGGGCGGCGTCGGACTCGTGCCAGGCGGCGCGCGAGGAGGTGAGGCACAGCCCCTGGAGGACGGGTACGTCGAGGTCGGCGAGCGCCCCGATGTCCCACGCCTCCTCGTCCCCGCCCGCGGAGGCCTGCGAGGCGTGCGTGCCGCCCGCCGCGAGGACGGTGGCGACGATCGCGTCGGTCCGGCCGAGGATCTCGTACAGCCCGGGGTCGGCGCCGCGCAGCGAACCGCAGTACACGGCGAGCGCGTTGGCGCCGCGCGCCTCGATGGCCTCGCACAGGGTGTCCACGAAGCCGGTGTTGCCGCTGAGTTCGTGGGCGCGGTAGAAGAGCACGCCGACCGTGGGCCGGCCCTCGGCGAAGGCACGCTCGCCGTGGACGCCGTACTCGGGCATCTTCTGCGGCCCGTCGAAGCCCTCACCGGTCAGCAGCACGGTGTCGGAAAGGAACCGGGCCAGCTCCGTGAGGTTCGCGGTGCCGCCCTCCACGAGATAGCGCAGGGCCTCCGCGACCACACCGGCCGGCACCGACGACTCGGCCATCAGCTCGGCGTCCGGCACGGACTCACCGCCCAGCAGCACGGTCGGGATCCCGGACGCCTTGAGCACGGCCAGCCCGTCCTCCCAGGCCCGCTTCCCGCCCAGCAGCCGTACGACGGCGACGTCCGAGCCCCGGATCAGTGCGGGCAGCTCCTCGGCGACGTCGACCCGGGTCGGGTTGCCGATCCGGTAGGGGCCGCCGCAGGCGCGCGCCGCCAGCAGATCGGTGTCGGCGGTCGACAACAACAACACTGTGCTCATGCGGGCGCTCCCGGGGAGATGAAGGGCAGTCCTTGCGGCGCGCCGGACTCGATGAGCCGCCACAGCGCGTCCGTGTCCGCGTGCTGTTCGATCAGGTCGCCGAGCAGGTCGAGCTGCTCCTCGCGCAGCGCGGCGAACGAGGTGTCGGGGGCCGGCACGAAACGGCGGCCCGCGGCGGCCGCCACCTCGCGCAGGAACGCCCGCCGGAATCCGTCCGACTCCAGGGAGCCGTGCCAGTGGGTGCCCCAGACGGCGCCGACCCGGCAGCCGTCGAGGCGGTTCCCGGCGCCGTCGGAGAAGAACGGCTCGCCGCCGCTGACGTCGGCGACCCCGTGATGGATCTCGTACCCCTCGACGTGCTCGCCGAGGGCCTCGCCGACGGGCCGGGTGAGCGTCTTCTCGCGGGCGAACCGCACCCGCACGGGCAGCAGGCCGAGCCCGTCGACGTGCCCCGCGCGGCTCTCGACCTCGTCCTCGATGTGCTCGCCGAGGATCTGGAAGCCGCCGCAGACGCCGAGCACCGGCCGGCCCTCTGCGGCCCTGCGCCGCAGCGCGTCCGCGAGGCCCCGCTGCCGCAGCCACTCCAGGGCCTTCACCGTCCCGCGGGTCCCCGGGACCACCACGAGGTCGGCGTCGGCGAGCTCCTCCGGCCGGTCCACGAACCGTACGACGACGCCCGGTTCGGCGGCGAGCGCGTCCACGTCCGTGAAGTTGGACATCAGCGGGACCGCGCAGACGGCGACCCGCAGGACGTCCTCGCCGACGGGGGCGGCGACGGCCGACTCCCGGACGGCACCCCGCAGGGAGACGCGCAGTCCGTCCTCCTCGTCGATGCCGAGGCCGTGCCGGAAGGGCAGCACACCGTACGTCCGCCGCCCGGTGAGGCCGTGCAGCATGTCGAGTCCGGGTTCGAGCAGGGACACATCGCCCCGGAACTTGTTGACGAGGAACCCGGCGACCAGCTCCTGGTCCTCGGGCGAGAGCAGGGCGACCGTGCCGAAGAAGGAGGCGAAGACACCGCCGCGGTCGATGTCGCCGACGACGAGGACGGGCAGCCGCGCGTTGCGGGCGATGCCCATGTTCACGATGTCGGTCCGGCGCAGGTTGATCTCGGCCGGACTGCCCGCCCCCTCACAGATCACCGCGTCATACGTGCCCCGCAGCTCGGTGAGGCAGTCGAGGACGGTGCCCAGCAGCGCCTGCTGCCGCCCGCCGTGCAGCCTCTCCCCGGGGGACGCCCCCTCGGACTCGCCGAAGAACCCGCGCGCGGTCATCTCGCCCACCGGCTTGCCCATCAGCACGACCTGGCTGCTGCGGTCGCTGCCGGGCTTGAGCAGCACGGGGTTCATCAGCGCGGTCGGCTCGATCCGGCAGGCCTGGGCCTGCATCGCCTGGGCCCGCCCGATCTCGGCGCCCTCGCGGGTGACGAACGAGTTGAGGGACATGTTCTGCGCCTTGAAGGGCGCCACCTTGACGCCCTGCCGCACCAGCCACCGGCAGATCCCCGCGGTGACGACGCTCTTGCCCGCGTCGGAGGTGGTGCCGGCGACCAGGAGACCACCGTTCATGAGTCACGTTCCTTCACGAGGAGCCGCGCGGCGGCACAGACGCCGAGCGCGAGCCAGCCGACGCGCCGGGACAGCCGTACCGCCCGGTCGATGTCCGAGGCACGGACGTCACGTCCGTGGGCACCGTTGAGCACGGGCCGGTGCTCGACCCGTCCGGCGTAGGAGAGGGTCCCGCCGAGCCGCACGCCGAGGGACCCGGCGAACGAGGCCTCCACGGGACCGGCGTTGGGACTGGGATGTGCGGCGGCGTCGGCCCGCCAGGCCCGTACGGCGCCGCGCGGATCGTCTCCGGCCAGGGCCGCGAGGGCGGCCGTGAGGCGGGCCCCCGGCCAGCCGGCGGCGTCGTCGAGCCGGGCGGAGGCCCAGCCGTAGCGGCGGTGGCGGGGCGACTTGTGGCCGACCATGGCGTCGAGGGTGTTCACGGCGCGGAAGCCGAGCAGCCCCGGCACCCCGCCGACGGCTCCCCACACCAGCGCGCCGACGACGGCGTCGGAGGTGTTCTCGGCGACCGACTCGACGACCGCCCGCGCGATCCCGTCCGCGTCGAGGGCCTGGGGGTCGCGGCCGCACAGGTGCGGCAGCCGGGCGCGGGCGCCCACGACGTCCCCGGCCTCCAGGGCGCGCCCGACGGCGCGGGCCTCCCGGGCGAGCGAGGTGCCCCCGACGACGACCCAGGTGGCGGTGGCGGTGAGGGCCACGGAGGCGGCGCCGGAGGTACGCACGGCGCGGGCGGCCACGGCTCCGAGCGCCACGGCGCCGCCGGCGCACACCAGCGTGTGCAGCGCGCCCTGGCCCCGGTGGTCCCGCCACAACGCCCGTTCCACGGCTGCGGCCGCACGCCCGAACAGCGCGACCGGGTGCCCGCGGCGTGGATCGCCGAGGAACAGGTCGCCCAGGAGGCCCGCGGTGGCGCCGTACGCGAAGACGCGATCGGCACGCACCGGCTCAGCCGATCGTGGCGGTACCGGGCAGTGACCTGGTGCTGAGACTCAATCGGCAGCCGAGCATGGCGACATGTCCTCACTCAGGGTGTCCACGCCCTGGTTCGACGAGACCGACGGCGAGAGTTCCTGGCTCCCGGGGATTGCTACCCCGGTCACAGTGGCGGGACCGCGCCGGATTCGCACCGGCTTCCTCTTGTGTCGTCGTAGATGGCTCCGGCAGTCCACCACGGGCCCTGAAGAGCCGTCAACCTGCTCTTGACCTGGGACGGAGGAGTGTGTGAAGCCCCACACGCGGCGGGCGGCGGGAAGGGCGGGCGACGAGGAGGGCGGGTCCGGGGATGGGCGGGTGACGAGAAGGGGGGGGGGGCCGCCGGGGTTAGTACCGCCCCCGGGGAAAGCTGTTTGGGGTTGGGGGGGGTGAGGGGCCCTTGATGGTGATAACCGGTGCCACCCCCGC
>NZ_JBEOWS010000190.1:0-18839 GCF_040296125.1 Streptomyces sp. NPDC002265
ACCCTACACCACGCTCTCCCTATCTGACCGGGGCGGCCGGCGGCGGGCCCCGGCCCGCCGCGGCGGCCCGGCCGGGCACCCCGGTGGTGCGCGAGCTGCACCTCAACGGCCGGCACGTGCCGGTCATGGTGGTGCCGAACCGGCCCGGTCTCAACCTGGTCGGCATCGGCGTCGACGGTACGCAGAAGGCGGCGGCCGGAACCGACCGCGAGCGGCTCACCGCCGGGACCGTACGGGCGGGCAGCGCCCAGCGGTGGACGACGGTGAACCTGCCCCGCGGCCGGAGCCGCCTGTGGATCTCCGCCGCGGGCGCGACGGGCTCGTTCACGGTGGACACCGGCACCCGGACCGCCGCACCCACGGCACTGCGCGGGGCGGACGCCCCCGAATGCGCGGCGGCCGCCGCCGGCGAGCTGGCCGCGGGCCTGGACCGGCCGCTCACCAGCTGCCCCTCGGACCGGCTGACCGAGGCGGACCGCTCGGCGCTGCGCGCCGTCGTGACCTTCCTGGCCGGACGCGGCACCCGCACGGCGGCCCTCGTCGGCGACGACTCCCCGCGCGGCCGGGCCGCCGCCGCGGAGGTGCGTACCGCCGCGGCGGCCGCCCGGATCACGCTCGCGGCACCGAGCACGGGACCGGTCACGGCCTCGGCGCGTCCGCTGATCGTGGTGGCGGGCTGGCAGCGGGCCCAGTCGGTCCTGCAGGACGTGGCCGCGGGCCGGATCCGGTCGCAGGGCAGCTACCTCGCTCCCTGGCTGCTGACCCGGTCGCTGCTGACCCCGGCCGCCGGCCAGATCATTCCGCTGCGCTTCGCGCCGCGCACCGGGATGCCCATGACCTACGCGAGCGCGCTGGCCGCACGGCTGCCGGGCGAGTACCCGTCGGCGACCGGCTACGAGGCCTGGCGGCGGGCCTCCGGCGCTGCGATCCGGGCCGACGCGGATCCGGTACGGCTGTACGCCACCGCGGTGATGTACATCCCCGGCTCCCCGCTGTCCGGCCCCGGCGCGGGCGGACACCACCACGGCGGCGCGACCGACGTGGACTGGCTGCCCGACGGAATGATCGCCCCGGTGGCGGGGCCGTTCGAGGAGAAGGGGGCGTGATGGCCACGGGCCCGGCGCCGAAGCGGCGCACACCGGACAAGGCGCGCGACGAGGGCCAGTGGGCGCTGGGCGGGCGGACCGCCCTGAACGACAACGAACGGATGAAGCAGGCCGAGGACCCGCTGCGGGTGCGCGAACGCATCGAGAACGTGTACGCGCAGCGGGGCTTCGACGCCATCGACCCGGACGACCTGCACGGCCGGTTCCGCTGGTGGGGCCTCTACACCCAGCGCCGGCCCGGCATCGACGGCGGCCGTACGGCGCTGCTGACGCCCGAGGAGCTGGAGGACTCGTACTTCATGCTGCGCGTCCGCTGCGACGGCGGCGCGCTCGACCTGCGCCAGCTGCGGGCGATCGCGGAGATCTCCACCCGCTTCGCGCGCGGCACCGCCGACATCACCGACCGGCAGAACATCCAGCTGCACTGGGTGCGGATCGAGGACGTGCCGGAGATCTGGCGGCGGCTGGAGGCCGTGGGCCTGTCCACCACGGAGGCGTGCGGCGACTGCCCGCGGGTGGTCCTCGGCAGCCCGGTCGCGGGAGTGTCCGCGGACGAGGTGCTGGACGCCACCCCGGCCGTCCGGGAGATCGTCGACCGCTATGTCGGCGACCCCTCCCTGTCCAATCTGCCGCGCAAGTTCAAGTCCTCGGTCTCCTGGCTGGCCGACCTCCCCTACCAGGCCAACGACATCTCCTTCCTCGGGGTGGAACACCCGCTGCACGGACCGGGGTTCGACCTCTGGGTGGGCGGCGGCCTGTCGACCTCGCCGCGGCTGGCCGAGCGGCTCGGTGCCTGGGTGCCGCTGGCGGAGGTGCCCGAGGTGTGGGTCGCGGTGACGCGGCTCTTCCGGGACTACGGCTACCGCAGGCTGCGCAACCGCGCGCGGCTGAAGTTCCTGGTCGCCGAGTGGGGAGTGGCGCGCCTGCGGCAGGTCCTGGAGACCGAGTACCTGCACCGGCCGCTGCTGGACGGCCCGCCGCCCCGGCTCCCGGCCGCCCCGGTGGAGCACACCGGGGTGCACCGGCAGCGCGACGGCCGCCATTACGTGGGGGTCGCGCCGGTGGTCGGGCGGGTCTCCGGCAAACAGCTCGCGGCGCTGGCCGACACCGCCGAGGCCCACGGCTGCGGACGCATCCGGCTGACCGCGTACCAGAAACTGCTGGTACTGGACGCGGTGGATCCGGAACCGCTGGTCAAGGACCTGCGCGGGATCGGCCTGGAGGCGGAGCCCTCGGCCTGGCGGCGCTCCACCATGGCCTGCACCGGCATCGAGTACTGCAAGCTGGCCATCGTCGAGACGAAGGCGCGCGCCGCGGGCCTGGTCGAGGAGCTGGAGCGGCGGCTGCACGGCCTGGACGTGGAGATGAGCATCACGCTCAACGGGTGCCCCAACGCCTGTGCCCGCACCCAGATCGCCGACATCGGCCTCAAGGGCCAGCTGGTGACGGACGCCGACGGCCGGCAGGTGGAGGGGTTCCAGGTGCACCTCGGCGGCGAGCTGGCGATGGCGGCCGACCGCACGGCCGGGTTCGGCCGCAAGCCACGGGGGCTGAAGGCCACCGCCGTGGAACTGCCCGACCTGGTGGAGCGGCTCGCCCGGCAGTACCTGGCCGGGCGTTCCGGTCCCGGCGAGACCTTCGCCCGCTGGGTCACCCGGGTCGACGAGGAGGAACTGCGGTGATCACCCCCGCCACCCCCGCACTGCGCTGGCAGCAGCTCCTCCACCACCACGACCGCATCCACCGGCTGGCCCGCTCCCGGCTGCGCGGTGCGGCGGAGGCGGAGGACTGCGCCCAGGAGGCGCTGCTGCGGGCGGCCGCGTTCGACGCGCTGGACGAGAGCCGCATCGGCCCGTTCCTGACCTCCGTCACCCTGCGGCTGTGCACCGACGTGCACCGCCGGGAGGAACGCGCGCGGCGGCTGCTGCGCCGGGTGCTGCCGGGGGATCCGACCGGCCCGGAGGAGGTGGTCTGCGCGGAGGCGGAGGACGCGTGGATGCTGCGGCAGGTGGGGCGGCTGACCGGCCTGGAGCGGGAGGTGATGCTGGCGCGCCGCGAGGGGATGAGCACGCGCGAGTACGCCGCCCGCAACGGCGTCTCGGCCAAGGCCGCGGAGGGCGCGTACACCCGGGCACGGGCCCGGCTGCGCCGCTGGTACGCGGGCAGCCTGACGGGCTGACCCGGACAGCCCGTCAGACTGCCCTCCGGCACCCCGGCGACCCGGCAACCCGGGCACCCCGGCGATCCGGGCACGGCCGCGCCCTGCGACCCGGGCGCTCCGCCGGCCTCGGGGACCCGGCACCCTGGCGACCCGGCACCTCGACGACCCAGGCACCGCCACGCCCCGGCGATCCGTACGGCCGGAACCCACGTTCCCTTCCCGGCCGCGCCCGCGCCCCTCGTCCCGGCCGGAGCCCGGCGGGCCCCGACCTCGTCGGACCCGGCCCCTGAGACCAAACCCCGTAGGCCCAGCCCCCGTGAGGCCCGGCCCCGGAGGGTCAAGCCTCGCGGGGGCCGGGCCTCTGTTGTCAGGAGAGGGCCGCTTGCAGGAGTCCGGGGAGTTCCTCTGCGGGTACCCGGGCCAGCTCGGCCAGCCGGTCGGCGACGTCCTTGCGGCCGCCGGTGGCCAGGAACTTGTCCCGGACGAGCTGGGCCACCGGCGTGCCGTCCGTCGCGCCGACACCGCCCACCGGTACGTCCTGCTGCCGGGTCGCCGTACGCCCGTCACGCAGGCGGACCGTGACCCGGGACGGCGTCACCTTGCGCGCCTCCCTGAAGTCCCGGCTGGGCGGCGGCAGTTCGCCCACCAGGTCGACCAGCCACCGGCCGTCGCCCTGCCAGCGGGACCCGAACCCGGCAAGCCACTCGGGGGCCCGGTCGCCGGCCTGCCGCAGCGCCTGCCCGAAGGGCACCAGGCTGTGGAAGAGGTCGTACGTCATCCGCTCGTCCAGCACGACCCGGATGCGGTCGGCCAGCTCCCAGCGTTCCGGATCGGTCAGCGCGGGAGCGGCGAAGTCCGCGACGGTCAGCTCGCCGGTCAGCAGCGTCGTGGCGAGCAGATAGGGCAGCGCGAACACCAGGGCGCCCACGGGTGATTCGGGGCCGCGCATCCGCTGCTGCGCCCACTGGTCGACCAGCGCCGTGTAGAGCGAGGTGGCGACCTCGACGGACTCCACGTCACGGGCGTGCACCGGCCCCAGTTCCCGGTACAGCTCGATCCCGCAGTCCACCGCCGTGTCCATGCCGGGGCCGCCCGGATGCACCTTGAAGGAGGTGGTCCGGGTGTGCCAGCGCTCGCCGAGCCCCTCGGTGACGGCCCCCGGCACCGGCAGTTCGGCGAACGCGTGCAGGAACCCGTCGGGGTTCTCCAGCAGATCGCGGCAGCCGGTGAACCCGGCGTGCGCCGCGTCGCAGGCGTCCAGCCCGGCCGCCACCGGTGTCGCGGCGCTGAACACCTTGGAGTCCCCGCCGAGGAACCCGGCGACCACGGTGCGCGGCGGCAGGCCGAGGCCCAGGCCGAGCGCGTCCGCCCACAGGTCCGCGGAGGCGCCCTCGCCCCGCAGCCGGCCGGCGACGGCGCCGGTGACATGGCTGTACGCGGCGGTCTGCCCGCGGAACGGGCCCAGGGTCACGGCGGCGGTCACCCGCGCCGCGCACTCGGTGGCGACGACGACGGACGTCAGCAGTCCGGCCCCGTCGAGCCCCTGCCCGGCCGCGTAGGCCATCGGGACGGCGACCGTCGAGTTGGACAGGTGCCCGGCGAACGCGGTGTCGTCGAAGTGCAGCCACGAGCCGAGCCCGGCCAGCACGTACGCGGACCGTCTGCTGTCCTGCTGGAGCGGCTCGCCGAAGCCGTCGACGAGCCGGCGGCCCAGCGGATGGGCGGCGCCGTACCGGATCGCCGCGCACTGGGAGATGATCTGCAGCCCGGCCAGCTCCACGACGTCCTCGGGAAGATCGCGGAAGCTCGCACCGGCGGCCCAGGCCGAGAGTTCTTCAGTGAGGGTCATGCCCCGTATTACGCCGCCGCCCCCGTCGGCCCCCGCAAAGCGGTGGATATGAGGGTGGCCGGACACGGGCGCGTAAAGCGGTGGGGCGGCCACCGCCGTCCGCGCATCCTTCACGTGAAGGGGACACCCGTGCTCATCCCACACCAGCCCTCCCGCATGAAATCCGGCCTGGCCAGCAACACGGCCCAGCTGACCGCGCGCATCCGGGCCGTGGACGCGGCGCTGGAGCCCGGCCGGCGCCTGCTCGCGGACCAGTACGCCCGCTTGTTCATCCCCGGGATGCAGTTGCCGGACAGTACCGCCGAGGCGGACCGGTGGCTGATCGACAACGCCTGGCAGGAAGGCCCGTTCTTCGCCATCGTCCTGCTGCGCCAGCGCTGCTTCGAGGACATGCTGGAGCGGGCCGTGGCCGCCGGGGTCCGCCAGGCCGTGCTGCTCGGGGCCGGCTACGACTCCACGGCGCTGCGGCTGACCGGCCACGCCGACCTGCGCTGGTTCGAGGTCGACCACCCCTCGACCCAGGCCGACAAGCTCGCGCTGCTGAGCCAGGCCGGCATCGACACCCCCCAAGTCGGCTATGTGCCGGTGGACTTCGAGGCCGGCGCCGCGCTCGGCGCCGCGCTCGCCGAGGCCGGGTTCGACGCCTCGCAGCCGTGCGTGGTCGGCTGGCTGGGCGTGACCCTCTTCCTGCGGCCCGAGGCGTTCCGGCACACGCTCGCGGAACTGTCGGGCCTGTGCGCGAGCGGCAGCACCCTCGTCTTCGACTACATGGACCAGTCGGTGATCGACGGTACGACGCCGTACGCCGCGGCGCTGTCCAAGGCGCAGGAGGTGGGCGCCCGCGGCGAGCCGTACCTGACCGGACTCACCCCGCAGACCGCCGACGAGGCGGTGCGGCAGGCGGACTTCTGGCCGGCCGAGAAGCTGCGGATACCGGATCTGCTGCGCAAGTACGGCGGTCCCGACCCGTATTGCAGCGCCGACGACTTCATGGGCGTGGTGGTGGCCGAACGCGACTGAGACTCGAGTGGTTCCCGAGCACCTCGTCAGTAGCCTGTCACCACTGACGGTCATCGTGTAGGCACCCTGCGGAACGCGGGGACGGACAGCGGGACGGACAGCTCACGCCGGAGGAGGGCGCATGACGCGGGACCGGCGGGCGCGGACCGGGCTGCTGGTCGCCAACCCGCTCGCGGGCAGCAGGAGTTCCGGGCTCATCGAGGCGGTGGTACGGCACAGCGCGCGCTGGCTGGAGGATCTGCGCGTGGTGCACACGGCCCACCGTGGCCACGCGGAGC
The DNA here is from genome assembly GCF_040296125.1 of Streptomyces sp. NPDC002265. Classification (NCBI taxonomy): domain Bacteria; kingdom Bacillati; phylum Actinomycetota; class Actinomycetes; order Kitasatosporales; family Streptomycetaceae; genus Streptomyces; species Streptomyces sp. NPDC002265. The sequence goes on from NZ_JBEOWS010000190.1 coordinate 6,415, forward strand.
AGCTCGCGGCCGCCACCGCCGGCACGGGGACCGAGGTCCTGATCGCGGTCGGCGGCGACGGCACCACCCGCGAGGCCGCCTCCGGTCTCGCGCGGGCCCACCGCAGGCGGCCGGGATCGCCAGGCGCCGCGCTGGTGAACGTGCCGGCCGGTACCGGGAACTCCTTCTACCGCGAGATCTGGTCGGACCGTCCCTGGCAGGACGCGCTGGACTCCGCCCTCTGCGCGGGCGACTCCCGGGTCCGCCGCGTCGATCTCCTCCAGGTCCGCGAGACCGGAGCCCCCGTCGTCCTCGGTGCGGGCTCCGGGCTCGTGGCCGAGGTGACGCACGCGGCCGCCCGGCACGCGGACGTCACCGGCCGGGAGCGCTACCGGCGGACGCTGGACGAGGCACTGCGCCGCGCCCGGCCCTACCGCGGCCGGATACGGGTGGACGGCGCCCTCCTGTACGAGGGGGACATCCATCTGACGAACATCGGCGGCGGGCGCTACCGGGCCGGGCACTACCAGCTGCTGCCCCGCTCGGTGCCCGACGACGGCCTGCTCGACATCTGCGTGATGACCGATGGATCACATCTGGCCGAATTGCTCGAACTCAGCCGTAGCGCAGCCCACTTGGACCGTCCTGGCGTACTTTACGCCCAGGGCAGGGAAATCGTTCTGGAGCGTGTCGACGGCGAGCCGCTCGTACTGGAGTACGACGGCGAACCGGACACCGGAACCCGTACCCGCTGCACCATCGGCATATCGGCCGGCGCGCTGCCGGTCCTCGCACCCGCTCCGTGAGCGGGCCCGCGGGACCGCGGCCGGCTCCTCGCGACCGACACCCCTGCGCATCACCGATCCGCAACCAAGTCCGCACCCAGATCCGCACCCAACGGAAACCGAAAGGCAAGTCATGCCCATCCAGCACACCGACGTTCTGCTCTACACCGGCGTCGTCACCGCGGAGAGCGGCCGTGAGGGCCGTGTGTCGTCCGACGACGGCAAGCTCGACGTCACCGTGAGCCAGCCCAAGGAGCTCGGCGGAGCCGGTCGCGGCACCAACCCCGAGCAGCTCTTCGCCGCCACCTACAGCGCCTGCTTCCACGCCTCCATCGCCATCGTGGCCGACATGGAGAAGGTCGACATCACCGGCTCCAGCGTCACCGCGCGCGTCGCCATCGGCAAGAACGACGACGGGTTCGGCATCATCGCCGACCTGACGGCGCACCTGCCCGGCGTCGAGCCGGCCGTCGCCCAGAAGCTCCTGGACAAGGCGCACGAGATCTGCCCGTACTCCCGCATGACGCGGGAGGGCATCGAAGTGAGCCTTCAGGTCGGCTGACCCGGCGCAGGCCGCGGGGAGGGGAACGGACATGGTGAGCATGGCGGCGCAACCGCCCGTCACGGATCTGCTGGAGCTCAGCCCGGAGTTCGTCAGCAACCCGTATCCGGTGTACGAGAAGCTGCGCCGGCAGGCTCCGGTGCACCACGTCAGGACGCCCGACGGCGACGACGTGTGGCTGGTGGTCGGCCACGAGGCGTGCCGTGCCGCGTTCACCGACCCGCGGCTGAGCAGGGAATGGCGCCGGTCCGGGCGGATGAGCCAGATCAAGAGCACCGATCAGGACGATCCCAATCTGGCCCATCTGCTGATGGCCGATCCACCGGACCACACCCGGCTGCGACGGCTGGTCTCACGGGACTTCACCCCGCGCCGGATCGCCGCGCTGGCACCGCGGGTCCAGCAGGTCACCGACGAACTGCTGGACGCGATGCTGGCCGGTCCGGACCGGCGCGCCGACCTGGTGGAGGCGTTCGCCTTCCCGCTGCCCATGACCGTGATCTGCGAACTGCTCGGTGTCCCCGAGCTGGACCGGGACGCGTTCCGCGGCTGGTCCAACCAGGCCATCGCGCCCACCAGCGGGCCCGAGCAGGCCGCCGCCTACACCGAGCTCACCGCGTACTTCACCCGGCTGATCGCGGACAAGCGCGGCAGGCCCGGCGAGGACCTGCTGAGCACGATGATCCACGCGGTGGACGAGGGCGGCGACCGGCTCTCCCCGGACGAGCTGATCGGGATGTGCAGCCTGCTGCTGATCGCCGGGCACGAGACCACCGTCAACCTGATCTCGGGCGGGATGCGCGCGCTGTTCGCCCATCCCGATCAGGCGGCCCTGCTCCGTGCCGACCTGGACGGGCTGATGGACGGGGCCATCGAGGAGATGCTCCGGTACGACGGCCCGGTGGAGACCTCCACCGGCCGGCTCGCGGTGGCCGATGTCGAGATGGGCGGGGTGCTGATCCCGTCCGGCGCCACCGTGCTGATCGTCATCGCCGACGCGGGCCGGGCCCCGGAGCGGTTCGAGGACCCGGACCGTTTCGACATCCGCCGTGACGCCCGGGGCCATATCGCCTTCGGTCACGGCATCCACTACTGCCTGGGTGCCCCACTGGCCCGGATGGAGGGCCGCATCGCCCTGCGCGCCCTCCTCGAACGCTGTCCCGGCCTGGCGCTCGACGCGGACCCGGCCACGCTGCCGTGGATGCCGGGCATGCTGATGCGCGGCGTACGAAAGCTTCCGGTGCGCTGGTGACGGCCGCCTCCGACCCCGCCCCCGCGGCACCCCCCAGACCCGGAGACCGAGCATGACCGAACTCTCACCGTCCCAGACGAAGGCGGGCCCGGACCCGTCGTGGGACGACCGTTCCCCACGCAAGCTGACCCTGCTCCTCGGGGTCGCCTGTGCCGTGCAGTTCCTCGACTCGATGGACATCGCCAGCATCGGCCCGGCGCTGCCGCTGGTCCAGGACGATCTGGACATCTCCGCCGCCGCACTCCAGTGGGTGGTCAGCGCGTACGCGCTCGGCTTCGGCGGACTGCTGCTGCTGGGCGGCCGGCTCGCCGACCTCTACGACCGCAGGAAGCTCCTGATCGGCTGGCTGGTGGTCTTCGCGATCGCCAGCTGCGCGGGCGGCCTGGCGGACAGCGGGCTGGTGCTGAGCCTGGCCCGGCTGGTCAAGGGCATCAGCGCCGGCATCACCGCGCCGGTGGCGATGGCGGTCCTGCTGGACGCCTTCCGGGACGAGGCCTCCCGCAACAAGGCCCTGGGCACGTACATGGCCGTGGCCGCGACCGGCTACTCCCTGGGGCTGGTGTTCGGCGGCGCGCTGGCGGGCACGTCCTGGCGTCTCATCCTGTTCCTGCCCGCCGTGGTCGGCATCGCGGTGGCGGTGCTCGCGGCCTTCGTCGTCGAGGGCGGCCGGTCGGACCGGACCCGCGGCCGGATCGACACGCTCGGCGCCCTCACCGTCACCACGTCGGCGATCTGTCTGGTGTACGGCTTCAGCCGGGCCGCCACCGACGGCTGGGGTGACTCCTGGACCGTCCTCACGCTGATCGCCGCGGCCGTGCTGCTCGGGCTGTTCCTGCTGGTCGAGCGCCGGCACCCCGACCCGCTGGTGCCGTTGTCGATCTTCCGGCGCCCGCAGCTGGCGCGGGCGAACATCTGTCTGCTGTTCGTCGGCGCCTACGTGGCCTTCCAGTTCGTGCTGATGCTGTACTACCAGGACGCGCTGCACTGGTCACCGCTGGAGTCCGGGCTCGCCTTCCTGCTCGGCGGAGTGCTGACCGGGGGCACGTCCCGGTACGCGGCGACCCTGGTCACCCGCTACGGCGCCTGGCCGGTCGGCGCGGCGGGCCTGCTCATGCTGACCGGCGGCTATCTGGCCTGGGCGCTGCTGCTGGGCCACGCCCCCACCCTGCTCGTCATGTTCGTCCAGCAGGTGCTGGGCGGCCTGGGCTTCGCCGCGGCCTACCCGGCGCTGAACATCGCGGCCGTGGGCCAGGCCCGCGAGGACGAACAGGGCCTGGCTTCGGGCCTGTTCAACACCAGCCAGCAGATCGGCAACGGAATCGTCGTGGCGGTCACCGCCACCGCCCTCACCCTCAACACGGACAGCGGGCTGGGCGGTTACCGCGCGGGACTGTGGACGGTCACCGCCGTCACCGGCCTGGTGACGGTCCTGGCGGTGGCGGGGGGCTTGCGCTACCGGCGCCGCGACCAGGGCGCGCCGGCGGTCGGCGGTGCCTGAACCGGCCCCCACCGGCGGGCCGGACGGTGCGCCGGTGGGCCGCCCCTGAGAGACCGGGGTGACGACCACGAGGGCGGGCAGCGCGCGACCGACCACGGTCCGCGCCGCCCGCCCTCGGTCGTTTCGGACCCGGCCGGAACGCGCCCCCTGCGGAGCCCGGTCCGGGCGCGCGAGGGCGGCCGGACGGTCCGGTCGGGGCGAGGAGATCCGCACCTGCTCGGGAGCGGAGAGCGGCAGACGAGTCGGGCTGTACGCCGGGTTCTGTCACCCGGTCGCCTCGCGGCGGCCGGGGAGACGGCCATCCATCTAGGGCCGGCGTTGCCGCCGGCCTCGTGCGGTCTACCCGCGGACTCGGGCGGGCAGCCCTCGGTCGTCCGCGCAGAAGCGCCTTTCATATCCGAAAGGCGTTTCCTTTTGACCTTGCTCCGGGTGGGGTTTACCTAGCTGCCCAGGTCGCCCTGGGCACTGGTGGTCTCTTACACCACCGTTTCACCCTTACCGGGGACCGAGGTCCCCGGCGGTCTGTTTTCTGTGGCACTGTCCCGCGGGTCACCCCGGGTGGCCGTTAGCCATCACCCTGCCCTGTGGAGCCCGGACGTTCCTCGGGAAGCCCCTAAGGGGACTCCACGCGGCCGTCCGCCCGGCTCGTCTGCCGTGTGGACCATGCTACCGGGCGCCGGTCCCTCTTCGGTCCCGCCGCCGTCGCCAGCACCGAGCCCGCCAGGATCAGCAGGAAGGCGGCCAGGACTCCCGCCGTGAGGCGCTCGTCCAGGAAGGCCGCGCCCGCCGCCACCGCGACCGCCGGGTTGACGTAGGTGATGACCGTCGACCGGGTCGGGCCGACCTCCTTGATGAGCTCCAGGAAGGCGACGAAGGCCACGGCCGTGCAGATCACGCCCAGGCCCGCCAGGGCCGCCAGGACCTCGGCCGAGGGCATCACGGCGGGCCGGCCGGCCACGGCGGCGGGGGCGTAGACCAGGGCGGTGAGGATCAGGCAGGGGGTGATGAGCTGGAGGGTGGGGATGTCCTTCAGGCGGCGGGCGGCTATCAGGGGGGCGGTGGCGTAGCCGATCACGGTGAGCAGCACCTCGGCGAGGGAGCGGGCGTCGCCGCCCGTCAGGTGCGGGACGGTCAGGACGCCGACGCCGGCCAGACCGAGGACGAGACCCGCGATCCGGCGTACGCCCAGGACCTCCGCGTCGCCGAAGAAGCGGGCCGCGACGACCCCGACGATCGGGACGCCCGCGATCAGCAGTCCGGCGGTGGAGCTCGACAGATGCCGTTCGGCGTCCGTCAGCGTGAACCAGGGGCCCATGATCTCGATGCACGCGAAGGCCAGCATGGGTGCCCAGTGCGCCCGGACGGTGCGGACCAGACCGCCCTGCCGGATCGCGAAGGGCAGCAGGAGCAGGGCGCCCAGCGCACAGCGCGCGAACACCACCGTGGCCGGGGAGAGGTCCTCCACCGCCACCTTGATCAGCAGATAGGGGATGCCCCAGACCACTCCCATCAGGGAGAACAGAAACCAGCCGCGTGCAGTCATACGGCGAGTGTCGGCCCGGTCAGCACCGACTGTCTTGAACGCTGTTGCGGTACGCCGCCGGGGTCACCCCCAGCACCCGGCGGAACCACCGGGTGAGGTGCGCCTGGTCGGCGAAGCCCACGAGCGGGGCGACCTCGGCCGGGCGCAGTCCGGATTCCAGCAGGCCGCGGGCGCGGGCGACCCGGTACTGGGCCAGCCAGGCGTACGGCGGCACTCCCATCGCCGTACGGAAGGCCCGTAGCAGCTGGTAGCGGGACAGGCCCAGGCCGGCGGCGAGGTCGGCGAGGGAGGGCGGGGCGAGGAGTTCGTCGGCGAGGCGGTCGCGCACGAGGTACGCGATCCGGTCGGCGCCGGGGACGGTGTCGTCGGCCGCGCGGGCGGTGGAGTGGCGCCGGGCCAGGGCGGTGAGCAGCCAGGGCAGCCGGGACTCGGTCTCCAGCGGGTCGGGGCAGCGGCTGAGCTCGGTGTGGGCCAGGCGCAGGGCCGCGGCCAGTTCGGGGTCGTCGAGGACGGGGTCGCGGAAGTGCGGCAGGCCGGTGCCGAGGACGCCGTCGGCGAGCAGGGACGGCAGCGCGTACAGGGCCCGGTAGGCGTAGCCGTCGGTGCTGTTGGCGGGGCCGCCGGTGTGCATCTCGCCCGGGGCCAGGACGACGATGGCGCCCGGCCCGTTGTGGATGTGGCCGCCGCGGTAGTCGATGATCTCCGAGCCCCCGACGCAGACGCCGACGGTGAACTCCTCATGCGCGTGCGGGGCGTAGACGTGCTTGTCGAAGGAGGCGGTCAGCAGGTCCAGCGGCGGCCCGCCGCGGCCCAGCCGTGTCCGTGTCCACAGCGCTTCCTCGGCCACCCGGCACCCCCTTCATCCGTCCGGCACCCTGAAGGCTGCCCCCGCCCGTCCGGCGGCGATCCCCCGGCCGCCCCACGGATGGTGCAACGTCCGCGCACGGCGGATCCATGCCGCCGCGGGGGCACGGATTCCTGGCCGGGGCGGCTCGGGTGCCGTGGCCGGGAGTGCGGCTTCGGGCGCGCCGGGCACGGCACGTCGGTGCGGCGTGCCCGGTGTCAGCCGGCCCGCAGGCCCGCGACCGCCCGCTCCAGCGCGTCGAAGGCGGCGTCCAGCCGCGCCCGGTGGTCGTCGGCGAGGTCGGCCGCGCGCTCGCCCGCGAGCAGACGTCTCGCGGAGGTGAGGTAGACCGTCCGGTAGGCGGCGACGGTCAGGGCCGCGATGCCCTGGAACGGCTGCTCGCCGGGCACGCGGACGGCCTCGGGGTCGAGGTGCGCCGGGGCGTCGAGCTGACCGGCTTCGACGCCGACGACGACGGGGTGACGGTGCGTCTGGCACCGGCCGACGGGACGGCGCCCGGCACGGTCCGCGCGGGCTAGCTGGTCGGCTGCGACGGCGGCCGCAGCACCGTGCGCAAGCTCGCCGGGTTCGACTTCCCCGGCACCGCCCCGGAGATCACCGGCTATCAGGCCATGGTCACGCTGACCGGCGCCGAGGGGCTCGGGAGCGGCTGGCACACCACGGCCACCGGCACCTACGCCCACGGCCCGATGCCCGGCCGCGTCCTCGCCGTCCGCTTCGACGGGCCGCCCGTGGACCGCGGCGCGCCCGTCACCGCCGAGGAGCTCCAGGACAGCCTGCGCCATGTGTCCGGCGTCGACGTCACGGTCACCGGGGTGCGCACGGCGACCCGCTTCACCGACAACTGCCGTCAGGCGAGCAGCTACCGCGCGGGCCGGGTACTGCTCGCGGGCGACGCGGCGCATGTGCACTCGCCGTTCGGCGGGCAGGGGCTGAACCTCGGCATCGGGGACGCCATGAACCTCGGCTGGAAGCTCGCCGCGGCGGTGCGCGGGTGGGCCCCGGCGGACCTGCTGGACTCCTACACCGCCGAACGGCACCCGATCGGCGCCTGGGTGCTCGACTGGACACGGGCCCAGATCGCGCTGATGCGTCCCGAGTCGCACGCGCGCGCCCTGCACGCGGTGGTCACCGACCTCGCGGGGACGGTCGACGGCACCACCCACCTGGTCAAGAAGATCTCCGGCGTCCGGCAGCGCTACGACCTGCCCGGCGGTCATCCGCTGGTCGGACAGAGCGCCCCCGACCTGGAACTCGCCGACGGCGGCCGGCTCGCGGACCGGCTGCACGGCGGGCGCGGTCTGCTCCTCGACCTCGCCGACGACCCCAAGCTGCGGGCGCGCGCCGACGGCCACGGCGACCGGGTCGACGTCGTCACCGCCGGCTGCGCCGCCCGGCCGGACCTCGCGGGGCTGCTGGTGCGTCCGGACGGGTACGTCGCCTGGGCGGCGGACGCCGGCACGGCCGACGGGGACGGCCTCGCCGACGCGCTCACCAGGTGGTTCGGCGAGCCCGCCGGCTCCTGACCGGGGCGCACCGCGGCACGGGGGCGGGCGGCACGCGGACCGGCGGAACGGGGGCCGTCAGGCCGGGACGAAGCGTACGTGCGGGGCGAGCGGGTCGGCGTGGGTGAGGCGGACCCGCAGCCGCTCCCCCAGCGGCAGGGGCTCGCCCCGCTCGTCCTCGATCCGCCCGACCACCGCCGGATCCGCCAGCCGAACGGTTCCCACGGCCGGCCGGTGCTCCTCGACGTCCACCACACAGCCGTCGAAGAGGTCCCCGACCCGGTCGGCGAGCACCGCGGCCTCGACGATGTCGACACAGGCGCGCTCCACCGCGGCCGCGCGCCGACTGCCGTCCCGCATCCGCGCGGGCAGCGCGTCCAGGGCGGCGAGCACCCAGTCGGGCGGCGCCTGGCCCGCGCCGGCCGCGAGGCAGAGCTCGGAGGCGTACCGGTCGGCGAGCCGGCGCAGCGGGGCCGTGCAGTGGGCGTAGGGCGCGGCGACCGCCGCGTGGGTGGCGACGGCGGGGAGGCCGCCGTCCCGGAACACCGTGTAGCCCGCGCCGCGCAGCAGGGTCGTGCACTCCTGGAGGAAGGCCGCGTGCCGCGGCAGGTGCGGGTCGAGGGTGCGGATGAGCGCCGCGTACGAGACATGGTGCGGCCACTCGATGTGCAGGGCGTGCGCGGTACGGCGCAGCCGGCCGACGTCCCCCACTCTCGAATGCGCTCGATCGGGGGGACCCCCATCGTCCGGCGCGACGGGCAGGGTGCGCAGCACGCCGGTGCCGTACAGCAGCATCAGGTCGGCCGCCGTCATGCCGGTGAGCAGGGAGATCTGGGCGTTCCAGGTCTCGACGGGGAGCGGGGCGCGGTAGGTCGGCCGGTAGGTGTGGTCGTATCGGACGATCTCCTGCTCGGGCACGTCGAGGGAGATCCCGCCGCGTTCCGCCTCCAGCCGTAGGCGCAGTCGTCCGACTGTGCTCAGCAGCGCGAGGGGCTCCTCGGCGGTACCCGCGTCGATCTGCCGCTGCACGCCCGCGTAGTCGAGTGCGGCCCGGCTGCGCACGCGGGCCCGGCGCACGTCGGCGACGAGCTTGCGGCCGTCCGCGTCGAGGTCGATCGTCCACAGCACGGCCGGGCGCACCCGGCCCGGGAGCAGGCTCGCGGCGCCCTCGCCGAGCGACGGCGGGTGCAACGGGATGTGCCCGTCCGGGAAGTACAGCGTCGTCACCCGCCGCTGGGCCTCCGCGTCCAGCGCTCCGCCCGGTACGACGAAGCCGGCGACGTCGGCGACGGCGTAGCGGACGCGGTAGCCGGTGGCCGTCCGGGACAGGTGCAGTGCCTGGTCGAGGTCGGCGGAGCCGGGTGGGTCGATGGTGCAGAAGGGGATGTCGGTGGCGTCGATTCCGGACGGCGCGGGGGTCGCCGCCGCCGCCCGGTCCGCCTCGGCCAGGACCGCGGGCGGGAAGCCCTCGGGCGTGCCGAGCCGGGCACGCAGCGCGGTGAAGGCGGCCCGCAGCGGGGCTTCGGGGGCACCGGGCACGCGGATGGGGCGGCGAGGCATACAGCGAGCGTAGGGCGGGGGCAAGGGGGCGGCATCCGGACATCCGCCGGGCCCCCCACCCGGACATCCGCCGGGCCGGCCGCCCGGCCTTCCGACCGCGCTGCTCCTGCCCCCGGCCCTGCGTCCCGCCTCCCGGCCCTGCCCCCCTGCCTCCCCGCCTCCCGGCCCTGCCTCGCGCCTCCCGGCCCCCGCCTCCCGGCGCCTGCCCGTTTGCCTTCGCGGACCGCGGCCGTACGCCGTCCCGGCCGCTCGCCCGAACGCCGTACGCTGGCGCCGAGCTCTATCGAAGGAGTACGTGTGCTTGTCCTGCTGCCCCCGTCCGAAGGCAAGGCCGCTTCCGGCCGCGGCGCCCCGCTGAGGCCGCAGTCGCTGTCGCTGCCGGGGCTCACCGCCGCCCGCGAGGCCGTGCTCGACGAGCTGGCCGAGCTGTGCGCGGGCGACGAGGACAAGGCACGCGAGGTGCTCGGCCTGAGCGAGGGCCTGCGCGGCGAGGTCGCCAAGAACGCGCGGCTGCGGACGGCGGGCGCGCGGCCGGCCGGGGAGATCTACACGGGTGTCCTCTACGACGCCCTCGACCTGTCCTCCCTCGACGCGGCGGCGAAGCGGCGGGCCGCGCGTTGCCTGCTGGTCTTCTCCGGGCTGTGGGGCGCGGTCCGGGTGACGGACCGGATCCCCTCCTACCGCTGCTCCATGGGCGTGAAGCTGCCCGGACTCGGGGCGCTGAGCACGTACTGGCGTACGCCGATGGCGTCGGTGCTGCCCGAGGCGGCCGCGGACGGGCTGGTGCTGGACCTGCGGTCGTCCGCGTACACGGCGGCATGGAAGCCGCAGGGCGAGGTCGCCGGGCGGACCGCCACCGTGCGCGTGCTGCACTCCCAGGTGGTGGACGGGGTGGAGAAGCGGTCGGTGGTCAGCCACTTCAACAAGGCGACCAAGGGGCGGATCGTACGGGGCCTGCTGACCGAGGGGATCGCGCCGAAGGACCCGGCCACGCTGGTGGAGGCGCTGCGCGACCTCGGGCACGTGGTGGAGGCGCAGCCGCCCGCGAGGGCCGGGCGGCCGTGGGCGCTGGACGTGGTGGTGACGGAGATCCACTGAGCCACACCGGGCGCTAGAGCCGCACCGGGCGTTGCATTGCAGTATGTGCAACGCTCTTTGCGCAGAGTGCGCGCCATGGGCAGGATGAGGCCATGACCTCGCCACCGCCCTCCCCTTCGGCTGCCCCGGTACCGGTGCCCGCATCGGTGCTGGATCTCGCACCCGTTCTGCCGGTGGTGGTGCTCCAGGACGCCGCCGACGCCGTACCGCTGGCGCGGGCCCTGGTCGCGGGCGGGCTGCCGGCGATCGAGGTGACCCTGCGGACCCCGGCCGCCCTGGACGCGATCCGCGCGATCGCCGGGGCGGTGCCGGACGCGGTGGTCGGTGCGGGCACGGTGATCACGCCGGAGCAGGTGCGGGCGTGCACCGCGGCCGGGGCGGGCTTCCTGGTCAGCCCCGGCTGGACGGACGTACTGCTGGCGGCGATGCGGACGTCCGGCGTGCCCTTCCTGCCGGGGGTGTCGACCGCCTCGGAGGTCGTGGCTCTGCTGGAGCGCGGGGTGCGGGAGATGAAGTTCTTCCCGGCGCAGGCCGCGGGCGGCACGGCCTATCTGAGGTCGCTGGCCGGTCCGCTGCCGCAGGCCCGGTTCTGCCCGACCGGCGGGATCGGACCCGAGTCGGCCCCGGAGTACCTGGCGCTGCCCAACGTCGGCTGCGTGGGCGGAAGCTGGATGGTCCCGGCGGATGCGCTGGCGGTCCGGGACTGGGCCCGGGTCGAGCAACTGGCCCGCGCCGCGGCGGCCCTCAGCGCAGGTGGGACGTGTCGTTGAAGAGCCGCACGCTGGCGTTGCCGTCCGCGTAGTACGCCACCGCCGACAGGGAGGCCGCCGACAGCTCCATCCGGAACAGGGACTCGGGCGGGGCGCCCAGGGCGAGCCGCAGCAGCGTCTTGATCGGGGTCACATGGCTGACCAGCAGCACCGTACGGCCCGCGTGGGCGGCGACCAGCCGGTCGCGGGTGGCGGCGATCCGGACGGCGGTGGCCGCGAAGCTCTCGCCGCCGCCGCTGGGCGCGGCCTCGGGGTCGGCGAGCCAGGCGTCCAGGTCCTGCGGGTGGCGCTCCCGGACCTCGCCGAAGGTGAGCCCTTCCCAGGCGCCGAAGTCGGTCTCCCGCAGCCCGTCGTCGATCGTCACGTCGAGACCCAGGCGGGCGGCGACGGCCGCGGCGGTCTCCCGGGTGCGGGCGAGCGGGGAGGCGACGATCGCCTGGATCGTGCCGCGCCGCAGCAGCGCGGCCGCGACGCGCTCGGCCTGCTCGCGCCCGGCGGCGGAGAGCGAGGGGTCGGTGCCGCCGCTCCCGGAGAACCGCTTCTGCGGGGTCAGCGGCGTCTCCCCGTGCCGCAGCAGCACGAAGGTCGCCGGTGCGCCCATGTCGGCGGGGGCCCACCCGGGCGCGGGCACGTCACGGACGGCACGGGCGGCACGGACATCGGCGGCGGCTTTGACGGCACGGTCCTGCACACCGTGACCCACACCAGACGCGCCAGGCGTGCCGGCGGGAGGGACGGCGACGGGCGTGTCGGCAGGCACGGCGGGCGTGGCGGGCGTGACAGCGGGCACGGCGGGCGTGGCGGCAGCTGCGGACGCAGCCTCAGCCCCAGCCGCACTGGCAGCGGCGCCGGGCGCACCGGCAGCCGAGGCAGGCGCCCCGGTCGCGGCGGCAGGCGCTCCGGGGCCGGCCGGGGACGCGGCCGTCGCGGCGGCGGCCGACCCACCGGCAGCGGCGCCGACGCCGGTACCGGCGTCGCAGATAGGAAGAGCGGGCGGGTGGGAAAGAG
>NZ_JBEOWS010000191.1:0-18761 GCF_040296125.1 Streptomyces sp. NPDC002265
GTGCCGTCACCGGCTTCCTCGGGCCCAACGGCTCGGGCAAGTCGACGACCATGCAGGGGGTTTCCCCGTCTTCCGTTACCGCTTATGCCTCGTCGCGACGCAGCGAAGGCTTGAGCTCCTTCAGACGGCCGAGCAGGCCGTTGACGAACGAGGGCGACTCGTCCGTGGAGAACTCCTTCGCCAGCTGCACCATCTCGTCCAGCACCACGGCGTCCGGGGTCTCGTCGACCCAGATCAGCTCGTAGGCGCCGAGACGCAGGAGGTTGCGGTCGACGACCGGCATCCGGTCGAGCGTCCAGCCGACCGAGTACTGCGCGATCAGCTCGTCGATGCGCCGCGCGTGCTGCGCGTACCCCTCGACCAGCTGCATCGTGTACTCGCTCACCGGCGGCTGCCGGTCGTCGGTCCGGGAGAGCCGGATCCAGTCCGCGAGGACCGTCAGGACGTCCGCGCCGCGCTGGTCACCCTCGAAGAGGATCTGGAAGGCGCGCTTGCGGGCCGTGTTGCGGGCAGCCACGGTTAGCTGTTCACCCGGCCGAGGTAGTCGCTCGTGCGGGTGTCCACCTTGATCTTCTCACCGGTGGTGATGAAGAGCGGGACCTGGATCTGGTGGCCGGTCTCCAGCGTGGCGGGCTTGGTACCGCCGGTGGAGCGGTCGCCCTGGACACCCGGCTCGGTCTCCTGGATGACCAGCTCGACGGCGGCGGGCAGCTCGACGAAGAGCACCTCGCCCTCGTGCTGGGCGACGACGGCCGTGAAGCCCTCGATGAGGAAGTTGGCCGCGTCGCCGACCGTCTTGCGGTCGATCATCAGCTGGTCGTACGTGTCCATGTCCATGAAGACGAAGTACTCGCCGTCCATGTACGAGAACTGCATGTCGCGCTTGTCGACAGTGGCCGTCTCGACCTTGACACCGGCGTTGAACGTCTTGTCGACGACCTTGCCGGAAAGCACGTTCTTCAGCTTGGTGCGCACGAAGGCAGGGCCCTTGCCGGGCTTGACGTGCTGGAACTCGACGACGGACCAGAGCTGGCCGCCTTCGAGCTTGAGCACCAGGCCGTTCTTGAGGTCGTTCGTGGAAGCCACGGTTGCGGAATCTCCTGGACTGACGTGGACGACCCCGGCGCACGCACCTGCCTACAGGGCGAGCAGCTCCTTGGTCGTGATGGTGAGTAGCTCGGGTCCGCCGTCCGCCTCGGGGCGTACGACGAGCGTGTCATCGATCCGGACGCCGCCCCGGCCCGGGAGGTGAACCCCCGGTTCGACGGTGACCGGCACGCAAGCGTCCAGTTTACCCATGGCTGCGGGAGCCAGCTGCGGGTCCTCGTCGATTTCGAGTCCCACACCGTGCCCGGTGAGCGGTGGAAGGCCCTCGCGGTACCCCGCGGAGCCCAGTACGTGACGTGCGGCACTGTCCACGTCGCGATAGGCCGCACCGGGTGTCAGGGACTCGCGCGCGGCGCGCTGGGCGGCGAAGACGAGGTCGTAGAGCTCGATCTGCCAGTCGGCGGGCGAGGTGCCGATGACGAAGGTACGGCCGATCTCGCAGCGGTAGCCGTGGTAGGTCGCGCCGAGACAGACCGAGAGGAAGTCGCCCTCCTCGACCCTGCGGTCGGTGGGCGCGTGGCCGCGCAGCCCGGAGTTCGGGCCGGTGGCGACGGAGGTCGCGAAGGCGGGACCGTCGGCCCCGTGGTCGACCAGGCGCCGCTCCAGCTCCAGGGCGAGGTGGCGCTCGGTCCGCCCGACCAGGATGGACTCCAGCAGCTCGCCGAGGGCCTGGTCGGCGATCTCCGCCCCGATCCGCAGACAGGAGATCTCCTCCTCGTCCTTGACCACCCGCAGCTGCTCGACCGCGCCGCCGAGGTCGGCCAGGCGCAGCCCGGGAGCGACCGAGCCGATGGCGCGGTGCCGGGCCACGGTGAGGTGGTGCTCCTCGACGGCCACGGAGTCGGCGCCCTGGGCCGCGACGAGATCGGCGGCCGCGACCGCCGGATCACCGCCGGGTCCGGACAGGACATGGACGCGCAGCGCCTCGTCGGGGCGGCCCTCGGCGGGCCGCTCGTCCGGCGGGACGGCACAGACCAGCAGGTCCTCGCGCTTTCCCAGGAGCAGGACTGCCTCGCGCGGGGCGGCGCCCGCGAGATAGCGCACATTGGCGGCCCGGGAGACGAGCGCCGCCGCGCTGCCGCCCGCGTTGCAGCGCTCTCGTAGCCGCGTCCGGCGGGCCGCGTACACCTCTGACATGAGCCGAGCCTACGAGCAGTGGCCGGATCCCGCCGTTCGAGAGGGCCGTGTGGGCGGGCTCCGTTCGGGGGACCTACCGCCCGAGACCCCGCGACGCCCCGCCCGCGGCGACGGCGGACGGGCCGTCCGGCGTGGCGGCGGCCCGGCCGGTCACCACTGCGGCGGGCTCGCGATCGAGCGGGCCAGTACGTCGTCCAGGACCCGTGCCGTCGCGGGTACGTCCAGTTGCGAGTTGTCGATGATCGGCAGCCCCGAGCCGTACCACCCGGCCATCCGGCCGTGGATCCGGGCGACCTCCTCGTCGGTCAGCCGGCGGTTGCCGCGGCGCTCGGCGTTGCGCTCCAGGACGATGTCCAGGCCGGGCAGCAGCACGACCGGCAGCAGACCGGGCCCCACGTGCCGCTTCCAGCCGCCGAGCCCGACGACCGGACGGTCGGGGAAGACGGCGTCGTCGAGAATGCACGAGATGCCGTTGGCCAGGAAGTTGCGCGCGGCGAACCCGCAGGTGCGGCGGGCCAGCCGGTACTGCGCCTCGGAGTTGTCGTTCCACCCGGACTGCGGGTCGGCGAACCCCGCCCGGACCCATTCGCGCACGTCGTCGAGGCTGATGTGCGCGGTGGGCACCCGGCGGTGGTCCGCCCAGTACTTGGCGACGCTGGTCTTGCCGGCTCCCGCGGGGCCGATGAGCAGCACCGCGAGGGTGGTGGCCGACGGGTCGGGCGCGGCGGCAGCGGGCGGCGGGGCCGGCATGGCGACGGGACCGCCGGGCGGCAACGGGACATGCCCGGTGGTGTCAGGGGCCGGAACCGGCGTCTGAAGGTGCTGCGAGACCGCGTACGGCGTAGCCGGCGGTGGCACCGGCGGCACGGGCGGGATCGGCCCCGGCGCCGGTGGTCCGATGTATCCGGGCGCCGCGGGAGGCGGCACCGGGGCGGGCCCCTGGTGCGCGCCCTGGTGGTGCGGTCCCTGGTGTTGTGCGGCCGGCGACCAGCCGGCGGCCGGACCGTGCCCCGGCTGGTGGGGCTGCGGCAGCGGAGAACCCACTGCGTGCTGCATCCGGTGCCACTCCGTCTCGTACAGGCAATGGGCGAGGGCACGGGGTGCATACCCCGTTCGCTACTGAACGGTACCGCCCCAGGCTGTCCTTTGGTGAACGGCCGGGGGCGGTCCGTAGTGCCCTGGCGTGCGAAGAGGCCCGGACGGATCGGGTGTTGCGGTACTTACTGGCCCACTTCTCCGTACGCGGCGAGCAGGACGGCCGGGTCCGGTCCCTCCAGGACGGTCGGCTTGGCCAGTCCGTCGAGCACGATGAAACGCAGCAGGTTGCCGCGGGACTTCTTGTCGACCTTCATGGCCTCCAGCAGCTTGGGCCACTGGTCGTAGCGGTAGTGCAGCGGAAGACCGACGGACTCCAGGACCGTGCGGTGGCGGTCCGCCGTGGCGTCGTCGAGACGGCCGGCCAGACGGCCCAGTTCGGCGGCGAAGTGCATGCCGACCGAGACCGCGGCGCCGTGGCGCCACTTGTAGCGCTCGTTCTTCTCGATGGCGTGCGCGAGCGTGTGACCGTAGTTCAGGATCTCCCGCAGTCCCGACTCCTTCAGGTCGGACGACACGACGTCGGCCTTGACCCTGATGGAGCGTTCGATGAGCTCGGCGGTGTGCGGGCCCGCGGGGGTGCGGGCGGCGGCGGGGTCGGACTCGATCAGGTCGAGGATCGCCGGGTCGGCGATGAAGCCGGCCTTGATGATCTCGGCGAGGCCGGAGACGTAGTCGTTGACCGGGAGGGAGTCCAGCGCGGCCAGGTCGCACAGCACCCCGGCCGGCGGGTGGAAGGCGCCGACGAGGTTCTTGCCCTCGGCCGTGTTGATGCCGGTCTTGCCGCCGACGGCCGCGTCCACCATGGCGAGCACGGTGGTCGGTACGGCGATCCAGCGCACCCCGCGCAGCCAGGTCGCGGCCACGAAGCCGGCGAGGTCCGTGGTGGCGCCGCCGCCGACGCCCACGACGACGTCGGTGCGGGTGAACCCGCACTGGCCGAGCGCCTTCCAGCAGTAGGCGGCGACCTCGGCGGTCTTGGCCTCCTCCGCGTTGGGCACCTGGATGGCGACGGCCTCGTAGCCCTGCTCGGCCAGGTCGGCGCGGAGCGCGTCCCCGGTCTCGGCCAGCGCCTCGGGGTGGATGACCGCGACCCGCTGGGCCCTGTCGCCGATCAGCGCGCCGAGCTCGCCCAGCAGCTGACGCCCGACCAGGACCTCGTACGGCGCGGATCCCGCGCTGCCGCCGACCTGGATCCGCGTCACAGACTCGCTCATGCTTCCTTCAACTCCAGTGCGTCCAGGGCGGCCTGGGTGACCTCTTCGGGGGTACGGCCGTCCGTCGCCACGACGGCCGTGGCGATCTCCTCGTACAGATGCCGGCGGGCCTCCATCAGCTCGCGCCACTGCTTGCGCGGGTTGACGGCGAGCAGCGGGCGGGCCGTGTTGAGGCCGGTGCGCTTGACGGCCTCCTCGACGTCCATCGAGAGGTACACCACCCGGTGCCCGGCCAGCAGGGCGCGCGTGCCGGCGTCGAGCACCGCGCCGCCGCCCAGCGCCAGCACGCCGTCGTGGCCGGCCAGCGCGCGCTGCACGGACTGCTTCTCGATCACACGGAAGGCGCTCTCGCCCTCGTCGACGAAGATCTCCGCGATCGTGCGTCCCTGCTCGGCGACGATGTCGTCGTCGCTGTCCCGGTAGGCGACGCCCAGCCGTTCGGCGAGGAGCTGCCCGACGGTGGACTTGCCGACGCCCATCGGGCCGACCAGGACGACCAGCGGCCCGCTCATCGGATGTGCAGGTGGTCGAGGTACGACCGCACGTTGCGGCGGGTCTCGGTGACGCTGTCGCCGCCGAACTTCTCCGCCACCGCGTCCGCCAGCACCAGCGCGACCATCGCCTCGGCGACGATGCCGGCCGCGGGGACCGCGCACACGTCCGAGCGCTGGTGGTGCGCCTGGGCGGCCTCGCCGGTGGCGACGTCCACCGTCTGAAGGGCCCTCGGCACGGTCGCGATGGGCTTCATCGCGGCCCGCACCCGCAGCAGCTCGCCGGTGGTCAGGCCGCCCTCGGTGCCGCCGGAGCGGCCGGTGGCCCGCCGGATGCCGTCGGCGGTGGTGAGGATCTCGTCGTGCGCCTTGGAGCCGGGCACCCGGGCCAGGTCGAAGCCGTCGCCGACCTCGACGCCCTTGATCGCCTGGATGCCCATGAGGGCGGCGGCCAGGCGCGCGTCCAGCCGGCGGTCCCAGTGCACGTGCGAGCCCAGGCCGACGGGCACGCCGTAGGCGAGGACCTCGACGACACCGCCGAGGGTGTCGCCGTCCTTGTGGGCCTGGTCGATCTCCGCGACCATCGCCTTCGACGCGTCCGCGTCCAGGCAGCGCACCGGGTCGGCGTCCAGCCGCTCGACGTCGGCGGGTGTCGGCAGGACGCCGTAGGGCGCCTTGGCGGCGGCCAGTTCCACCACGTGCGAGACGATCTCGATCCCGGCCGTCTCCTTGAGGTACGAGCGGGCGACGGCGCCGAGCGCGACCCGGGCCGCGGTCTCCCGGGCGGAGGCGCGCTCCAGGATCGGGCGGGCCTCGTCGAAGCCGTACTTCTGCATGCCGGCCAGGTCGGCGTGGCCCGGCCGCGGCCGGGTCAACGGCGCGTTGCGGGCGAGTTCGGCGAGCTCCGCCGGGTCCACGGGGTCGGCCGACATGACCTTCTCCCACTTGGGCCATTCGGTGTTGCCGACCATGACCGCGACCGGGGAGCCCATGGTCAGTCCGTGCCGGACGCCGCCGAGGAACGTGACCTCGTCCCGCTCGAACTTCATCCGCGCACCGCGCCCATAGCCCAGCCGCCGCCTCGCCAGATGATCCGCCACCATCTCCGTGGTGATCGGCACGCCGGCGGGAAGGCCCTCCAGCGTCGCGACGAGTGCGGGACCGTGGGATTCCCCCGCGGTCAGCCAACGCAGCCTGCTCAACGGTGCTCCTCAGTGCTCGCGCCCTGGTACTGCCCTGCGTACGCGCGTCCTCGCGTACGGCGACGGCGCTACCGGGTGCGCGGCCCCGGCCCGCCACCTCCGATCCTCCCACGTTCCCGGGGCGGACCCGGCCGCCGGTCCAACCAGCGGACGCGCGGCGAGGGCCCACCGGGAATGTGCCGGGGTACGAAGAGGGCGTGCCGAGGGCCCGGGATCGGGCGTCGGCCGGGGCCCCGAAGGTCGCCGGCCGGGCCCGAGGAGCACAGCCGCGGGTCCGGGGCCCGGTGCCGCTGCCCCTAGTGTCTGGCGGCCAGGGCCTGCTCGCCGGCCTGGCGCATGGCCTCCAGCGGTGCCGGGGCGTGGCCGGTCATCTGCTCGACCTGGAGCACCGCCTGGTGGACCAGCAGGTCGAGTCCGCCGACGACGGCGCCGCCGTACATCGACCAGCGGGCCGCGAGGGTGGTGGGCCAGGGGTCGTAGAGGACGTCGAAGAGGGTGGCGGGCCGCTCGGGCACGGCGCCGGCCAGCGCGTCCGTCGTACCGGCCGGGGTGGTGGCGACGACGAGCGGGAAGCGCAGCGCCTCGGCCGCGTCCGTCCAGTCGGCGGTGTGGACCTCCACCTCCAGCCGCTCGCCCCACTGCCGCATCTCGGCGGCGCGCGCCTCGCTGCGTACGTAGGCGACGACCTCACCGGTGCAGATCCGGGCCAGCGCGGCCAGCGCGGAGGAGGCGGTGGCACCGGCGCCGAGCACGGCCGCGGTGTCGACCTGTTCGATCCCCCGCTCGCGCAGCGCGGCGACCATGCCGGGGACGTCGGTGTTGTCGCCGACCCGGCGGCCGTCCTCGGTGAACACCACCGTGTTGACGGCCTCGACCGCGGCCGCCGTCTCGCTGATCTCGTCGAGCAGCGGGATGACGGCCCGCTTGAGCGGCATGGTCAGCGACAGCCCTGCCCACTGCGGGCCGAGGTCCGCGAAGAAAGCAGGCAGGCCCGCCTCGTCCACGTCGAACCGCTCGTACGTCCAGCCGTCGAGCCCCAGCCGGGCGTACGCGGCGCGGTGCAGCACCGGGGAGAGCGAGTGGGCGATCGGTGAACCGAGTACGGCGGCCCGACGCGCCTCAGTTGCCGCTGCTGGCATTGAACCTTTCCTTGAGTTTCTGGAATTCCTCGTAGGTCTTCGCGAATTCGGTGTTGTTCTGACCGTCGGTCGCCACGAAATACAGCCAGCCGTCGTCGGTCGGATTCAACGCCGCCTTCAGCGCGTCCTCGCCGGGGTTTCCGATGGGACCGGGCGGCAGACCCCGGTTCGTATAGGTGTTGTACGGGTCCTTGTTGCTGTTGATCTCGGACTCGCTGATATGGATTTTGCTCTCGCCCTTCAGGTAATTGAAGGTCGAGTCGAACTGGAGCTTCTGGTTGGTCTCGGTGTTCGTCGGCTTGAGGCGGTTGTAGATGACCTCCGCCATCTTGCGGAAGTCGTCGTGCGTCTTGCCCTCCGCCTGGACGAGGCTGGAGACCGTGACGAGCTGCAACGGGTTCTCCAGGTCGAACGACTTGGCCTTGTTCACGAGGTCGTACCTCGTGTAGACCTCGTTCGCCTGCTCGACCATCTGTTTCAGGACCGCCTCGGGCTTCATGCCCTTGGCCGCGGGATAGGTGCCGGGGAAGAGGAAGCCCTCCAGCGGGTCCTTGACGTCACTGCCGCCGGTCGCCCACTTCGGCATTCCGAGGTTCTTGTACTGCTCCTTGGCCACCTTATTGGTGGCGCCTGCGGAAAGGCCCAGCCTGGCGTCGATGTCCTTGTAGACGGCCGCGTTCCGCTCGCCCGGCTTGACGATGAGATTGGCCTGGCTCTTCGGGTCGAGCATCATCTTGACGGCGCTCGCCGCGGACATCTCCTTCCGCAGGATGTACGCGCCGGCCTGGATCGAAGTGCCCTGGGGATTCTGCTGCTGCGCGGAGACGAACGCGTCGACGCTCTTGACGACACCGGCCTCCTTCAGCCTGATCCCGATGTCGTAGCCGCCGGCCCCCTTGGGGATCTCGACGGTCACCGTCTCGTCGGTGCCGGCGCCCGCGTAGTCGGGCGCCGCGCCGAAACGATTTTGGTAGTACTGGTAGCCGAAATAGCTGACACCGGCGAGGCCTCCGCCGAACACCAGGGCCACCACCAGGCACGCGCAGCCGTTGCGGCGCTTCTTGCCCGTGGCGCCGCCCTTGCCCCGCTTGTCGCCCCGGCCGCCGCGGCCGTCCGGCTCGTCGGTGCCGTCGTCGTTGCCCTCGTCGTCGCCGCCCGCGAAGAAGGCGTGTTCGCCCTCGTCGGGACCCGGGTCCCAGTCGACCTTGGGTTCCGGTTCGGCGCGCCGCCGGCTCGGCGGCTCCGGCGGCGGATACGCCTCGGGGGTACCGTAGAGATCGGGCTGCTCGGCGCCGTACGCGGCGGCCTGCTGGCCGTAGGGGTCACCCGGGTCGGCCGCGTAGGGGACGTGCGCGTGCGTGCCCGTGCCGTCCCAGCCGCCCTGCTGGTACTGCTGCTGCGACTGCTGGTCGGCGTAGTGCTGCTGGTCGTACTGCTGCTGGTCGTACTGCTGCTGGTCGTACTGCTGCTGGTTGTACTGCTGCTGGTACTGGACGGCCTGCTGGTCGTACTGCTGCGAGCCGTCGTAGGCGGCCTGCTGACCGCCCTGCCCCCAGTCGCCGTATCCCGGTTGCTGCGGCTGCGGATAGTGCTGCGGCTGGCCGCCGTAGGCAGACTGATGGGCCGCCTGGGCCTGCTGCCCTTCCCATCCGCCGTCCCCGTACGCCGGGTCCTGCGGATGCCACGGTTCGGAGCCTTGGCCCCGGCCATACTCAGTCATCGATCCCCTAGAGCCGCGAGGCGGCGATCCCGCGGCTTCAAGGGCCGGTGGACGTTCCGCCTCATTTCTGTGCGGCGGCTGTTCGAACACCACTGCATCGCGCGGAACGTTACCGTATCGCGATCAGATGACCACTTCGACGCCCTCACCGGGTGGATTGCCTGACACCCGTTCGGATTCCAGCGCCTGCTGAAGAATGATGACGGCCGCCGCCTGGTCGATGACCGACCGGCCCTTCTTGGATTTCACTCCCGAGGCCCGCAGTCCCTGACTGGCCGTCACCGTCGTCATCCGCTCGTCGACAAGGCGGACCCCGACCGGGGCGATGCCCCGGGCGAGCTCCTCGGCGAAACCGCGGACCTTGGCCGCGGCCGGACCCTCGCCCCCCTTGAGGGAGCGAGGCAGACCGACCACGACCTCGATGGGTTCGTACTCCTCGACGAGTTGCCTCAGCCTACGGTGCGCCGCCGGGATGTCCCGTCCGGGGACGGTCTCCACCGGAGTGGCGAGGATCCCGTCGGGGTCGCACGAGGCAACCCCGATGCGGGCGTCCCCGACGTCGATCGCGAGTCGACGTCCTCTTCTCATCTTCTCGACCGTTTCTTGCTTTTCTTACTTCGCGGTCTCGGCGACCAGTCGCTCGACGGCCTCGACGGCCTCGCCGACGGCGGCCGCGTTCTGGCCGCCGCCCTGGGCGACGTCCGGCTTGCCGCCACCGCCGCCGCCGAGCGTCTTGGCGGCCGTGCGGACCAGGTCGCCGGCCTTGAGGCCACGCTCGCGGGCGGCCTCGTTGGTGGCGATGACCGTCAGCGGCTTGCCGCCCACCGTGGTGAACAGGGCGACCACCGCGGCCCGTCCGCCCTGGATGCGGCCGCGCACGTCGAGGACCAGCTTGCGCAGGTCGTCGGCCGTGGTGCCGTCCGGGACCTGACCGGTGACGAGCGCCACACCGCGTACGTCCTTGGCGGACTCGGCCAGACCGGCGGCAGCCTGGAGGACCTTCTCCGCGCGAAACTTCTCGATCTCCTTCTCGGCGTCCTTCAGCTTGCCGAGCATGGCGGAGACCTTCTCCGGGAGCTCCTCCGGACGGCCCTTGATCAGCTCCTGGAGCTGGGCGACGACCGTGTGCTCACGGGCCAGGAAGTTGTAGGCGTCCACGCCGACGAGGGCCTCGATCCGGCGGACGCCGGAACCGATCGACGACTCGCCGAGCAGCTTCACCAGACCGAGCTGGGCGGTGTTGTGCACGTGCGTGCCGCCGCAGAGCTCCTTGGAGAAGTCGCCGATGGTCACGACGCGGACCCGCTCGCCGTACTTCTCGCCGAACTCGGCGATGGCGCCCTGCTTCTTGGCCTCGTCGAGGCTGAGGATCTCGGCGTGCACGTCCAGGTCCCGGGCGAGCACCTCGTTGATCTTCTGCTCGACGTCGGTCATCACGGCCGTCGGGACGGCGGCCGGGGAACCGAAGTCGAAGCGGAAGCGGCCGGGCTGGTTCTCGGAACCGGCCTGGGCGGCCGTCGGGCCGAGGGCGTCGCGCAGGGCCTGGTGGGTGAGGTGCGTGGCCGAGTGGGCGCGGGCGATCGCCTTGCGGCGGCGGCCGTCGATCGAGGCGTGGGCCTTGGCACCGAGGGTCACCTCGCCGACCTGGACGACGCCCTTGTGCACGTACACGCCCGGGACCGGCTTCTGGGTGTCGCGGATCTCGATGACGGCACCGGAGTCGACCTTGATCCGGCCGGTGTCGCCGATCTGGCCGCCGCCCTCGGCGTAGAACGGGGTGCGGTCGAGGACGATCTCGACCTCGTCGCCCTCGCCGGCGGCCGGGGAGGAGACGCCGTCGACGAGGATGCCGACGATCGTCGACTCCGTCTCGGTGTCGGTGTAGCCCGTGAAGTCGGTCTCGCCGGCCTTGTCGGCGATCTCGCGGTAGGCGCCGACCCCGGCGTGGCCGGTCTTCTTGGCCTGGGCGTCGGCCTTGGCGCGCTCCCGCTGCTCCTTCATCAGCCTGCGGAAGCCGTCCTCGTCCACGGACAGGCCCTGCTCGGCGGCCATCTCCAGGGTGAGGTCGATCGGGAAGCCCCAGGTGTCGTGGAGCAGGAACGCCTTGTCGCCGGCCAGGACGGTGCCGCCGGAGGCCTTGGTCTCGGTGACGGCGGTGTCCAGGACGTTGGTGCCGGCGTTCAGCGTCTTGAGGAAGCGGGTCTCCTCGGCGAGGGCCACCGTCTCGATGCGCTCGCGGTCGGTGACCAGCTCCGGGTACTGCTGCCCCATCATCGCGATCACGGTGTCGATGAGATCCTTGACCACCGGTCCCGTGGCACCGAGCAGACGCATGTTGCGGATGGCGCGGCGCATGATGCGGCGCAGGACGTAACCGCGGCCCTCGTTGCCGGGGGTCACGCCGTCGCCGATGAGCATCACGGAGGTCCGCATGTGGTCGGTGACCACGCGCAGGGACACGTCGGACTCGTGGGCGGCGCCGTAGGCGACACCGGTCAGCTCGGTGGCCTTGTTGATGACGGCCATCGAGGTGTCGATCTCGTACATGTTCTGCACGCCCTGCAGAATCATGGCGAGGCGCTCCAGGCCGAGGCCCGTGTCGATGTTCTTGCTCGGCAGTTCCCCGAGGATCTCGAAGTTGTCCTTGCCGATGCCCTCGCCCCGCTCGAACTGCATGAAGACGAGGTTCCAGATCTCCACGTACCGCTCGTCGTTGACGGCCGGGCCGCCCTCGACGCCGAACTCGGGGCCGCGGTCGTAGTTGATCTCGGAGCAGGGGCCGCACGGTCCGGGTACGCCCATGGACCAGTAGTTGTCCTTCATGCCCAGGCGCTGGATGCGCTCCTTGGGCACGCCCACGACCTCGTGCCAGATGCGCTCGGCCTCGTCGTCGTCCTTGTAGACGGTGATCCAGAGCTTCTCCGGCTCAAGGCCGTAACCACCCTTGTCCTGGGGGCTGGTGAGCAGCTCCCAGGCGTGCTTGATGGCGCCTTCCTTGAAGTAGTCGCCGAAGGAGAAGTTGCCGCACATCTGGAAGAACGTGCCGTGCCGGGTGGTCTTGCCGACCTCTTCGATGTCGGGCGTGCGCACACACTTCTGCACGCTGGTGGCGCGCGCGAACGGCGGCTTGACCTCGCCCAGGAAGTAGGGCTTGAAGGGCACCATGCCGGCCGGGACCAGGAGCAGAGTCGGGTCGTCCGCGATGAGCGACGCCGAAGGGACGACGGTGTGCCCGCGCTCCTCGAAGAAGCTCAGCCAGCGGCGGCGGATCTCAGCCGACTCCATCAGTGGTCCTCATTCCGGTTGTTCGAGTACGTCGACCTCTCGACGTACTTCGGGTTGTTGCGGTTCTCGATGGCGACGAAGCGCCGGGGAGCGGGGAGTTCGGGGTCCGCGTGGATCCCGAGGGCCTCGCCCAGCTCGGCCTCCCGCCGGGCCATGTTGTCGCGGACGTCGAGCGCGAAGCCCACCGCTCTGTCCTTGAGGCGGTGGCCCGTCTCCAGTGCCTTGTTCGCCGCGGTCGCGGCGAGGCTCTCGGGCGTCAGCTGCTTCAGCTTGCGGTTGACCTTGGTGGTGGCCCACACACCGGCGGCGACGCCCGTGGTGAACCAGAAGGTACGGCGGAACATCGCTGGGTCAGTCCCTCTCTCCGCGGGCGTTGCGCTTCTCCCGCCGCGAGGCCGGGACGGTACGGCCCACGATCACGGTACGCCGGGGGGCCTTGGCGGGCACGTCGTCGCCTCGGCGGGCGCCCAGGGCCCGGCGTACGCCGTAGCCGAAGGCGGCGACCTTCACCAGGGGACCGCCGAAGGTGGACGCGACGGTCGTCGACAGCGCCGAGGCGTTCGACGTGACCTCCTGGACGTCCGACGCGATCGAGTCGACCCGGTCGATCTGGGTCTGCGCCGAGCGCACCGCCGCGGAGGCGTCGGTCAGCAGCGGGACGGCCTGCTCGGTCACGTCCGCCACGAGCTTGGTGGTCGCCCTGAGCGTCTGGGCCAGCCTCGCCAGTGCCACCGCGAGGAAGGAGACCAGGATCGCCCAGAAGACGGCCACCAGGATCCCGGCCACCTCTCCACCGGACACTGCGCACCCGCTCCCTGAAATGTGCCTCTACATCGAAAAAGTCGTGCACCGAGCCTATCGCGCCGGGCGCACGGCTCCGTACCGGATTACCGCCCGCGCCGCCAGTGTTCGCGTCCGGCGATTGTACGGAATGAACACGAGTCAGTACGCTCCGTGCATCATGCGAGACCGACAGCGCGAAGACCGCTCCCCGCACGGCAGCCTTCCTCTGGAGACCGACCGGTTCGTGGGGCGGGCGGACGAACTCGCCGCGCTGGCCGGAGCGCTCGACGCGGCACGACTGGTGACGGTGACCGGGCCCGGCGGGGTCGGCAAGTCCCGGCTCGCGGCCTGCGCGGCGGGGCGGCTCGCACCGGGCGAGGGCGGGCGGTGCGACGGGGTGTGGCGGGTGGACCTGACCGCGCTGCGCGACCCGGAGTTCGTCGCGTACGCGGTCGTGGAGGCGCTCGGGCTGACCGACCACACCACTCGGCTGCCCCGCGAGACCCTGCTCGCGCATCTCGACGGACGTCAACTCCTGCTCCTCCTCGACGGGTTCGAGCACCTCGTGGAGCCCTGCGCGGCGCTGATCAGCGATCTGCTGCGGCATGCGCCGGGGCTGCGGGTGCTCGCCACGGGCCGCAGGCCGCTCGGCGTGTCCGGTGAGCGACTGCACCAGCTCGCCCCGCTGGACGAGGACACGGCCGTGGAACTGTTCACCGTCCGCGCCGCGCAGCAGGGACTGGCGGTCGACGGCGACCCGGACGTACGGGAGCTGTGCCGGCGTCTGGACGGGATCCCGCTGGCGATCGAGCTGGCGGCCGGGCGGCTGCGGGCCCTCTCCCCCGGACAGCTGCTCGACCGGTTCGAGGACCGGTTCCGGCTGCTGACGGGCGGTGCCCGGGACGCCCCGGCGCGCCACCAGACGCTGCGCACGGCGATCGGCTGGAGCCATGAGCTGTGCACGCCGGGGGAACGTCTGCTGTGGGCGCGGCTGTCGGTGTTCGCCGGCCCGTTCGATCTGGAGGCCGTCGAATACGTGTGCAGCGGCGACGGCCTGGACGCCGACGACGTCCTCGACGTCCTGTCCGAGCTGCTGGCCCAGTCCGTGGTGGCCCGCGAGGACACCGCGACGGGCGTGCGCTACCGGATGCTCGGCACCCTGCGGGCGTACGGCGCCGACTGGCTGGAGGCCATGGGCGACGCGACCCGGCTGCGGCGGCGCCACCGCGACTGGTACATGGGGCTGGCGACCTGGTGCGAGCTGGACTGGTTCTCGCCCCGGCAGCAGGAGGTGGCCGCAAGGATCGAGGCGGAGCTGCCGAACCTGCGCCGCGCCCTGGAGTACTGCCTGACCGAGCCGGACGAGGCTCATCTGGGCCAGTATCTGGCGGGCTCGCTGTGGTTCTACTGGGCGGGCTGCGGCCGGCTCTCGGAGGGACGGCGCTGGCTGGAGCGCAGCGTCCAGCTGGACACCGAGCAGACGGCCAACGAGCAGTCGCGGCTGAAGGCGCTGTGGGTGCTCGGCTATGTCGCGATCCTCCAGGGCGACGCGGTGCCCGCGCTGGCGGCGCTCCAGGAGTGCCGGGAGGGGGCGGAGCGGGTCGCCAGCCCCACGGCGCTGGCCTACGCGGAGCACCGCACCGGCTGTCTGGCCCTGGTCACGGACGACATGGCCCGCGCGGAGACGCTGCTGCGCTCGGCGCTGGAGCGGTACCAGGAGATCGGCGAGCTCAACAGCAACGTCCTGATGGGACAGGTCGAGCTGGCCATGGCGCGGGCGTTCCAGGGCGATCTGCCGGGCGCGGTCACGCTCTGCGAGGACGTCCGGCAGGTCTGCGAGGACCACGGGGAGCGGTGGACGCGCTCCTACGCGCTGTACGTCCTCGGGTACGCCGCCTTCCGCGACGGCGATCTCGCGCGGGCCCGGGAGCTGCTCACGGAGTGTCTTGCCGGTGCCCATGCCTTCCGTGACCTGCTCGGTTCGGTGCTGGCGGTGGAGCTGCTGGCCCTGGTCACGGTCGCCGAGGGCGACGCGGCGGAGGCCGCGGTGCTGCAGGGCGCGGCGGCCGGCATGTGGCCCTCGGTGGGGCTGCCGCTGTTCGGCTCGGCGTACTACAACGCCCCGCACGAACTGTGCGAGACGAAGGCCCGGGACCGGCTGGGCGACGAGAGGTACGAGGAGTGCCTCCGGCAGGGGGCGCGGCTGGGCCGGGAGGCCGGGGTGGCGCGGGCGCTGGGGCGGGGCCGGGGGCGGTCGCTGAAGGCCCTGCCCGGACCGCGCGGGTCGGTGCGGCCGGCCCGGGACGCCGCCGGAACGCGAGAACCCGCCGTCTCGCCCACCCGGAAGGGCGGGGAGACGGCGGGCTGAGGTGCTACACCCGGCTGGTGATCAGCGGGCGTAGTACTCGACGACCAGCTGCTCGTCGCAGATGACCGGAACTTCCTTGCGGTTCGGCTCGCGGTCCAGGCGGAAGGCCAGGGCACGGAGGTTCACCTGCAGGTAGCGCGGGGTCTCGCCGTCGGGGGCGAAGCCACCCTCACGCGCGACCTGGAAGAGCGGCTTCTCGCGGCTGCGCTCGCGGACCATCACGACGTCGTCGGGACGGACGCGGAACGACGGCTTGTCGACCTTCTGGCCGTTGACCTCGATGTGGCCGTGAACGACCATCTGGCGGGCCTGGTAGATCGTGCGGGCGATGCCCGAACGCAGGACCAGCGCGTCGAGACGACGCTCCAGCTCGATGATCAGGGCCTCACCGGTCTTGCCCTGGACCTTGGAGGCACGCTCGTAGGCGCGGACGAGCTGACGCTCGGACACGTCGTACTGCGCGCGCAGACGCTGCTTCTCCAGCAGACGGACCTTGTAGTCCGAGTTCTGCTTGCGGCCGCGGCCGTGCTCGCCCGGCGGGTAGGGGCGGGCCTCGAAGTACTTGACGGCCTTCGGGGTCAGCGCGATGCCGAGGGCACGCGACTTCTTGACCTTGGGGCGGGACTGATTCGCCACTGTCTGTATCTCTTTCCTGGGTTTCGGCTCACCAGAGTTAAGGGAGGTCGCATCCGCAGCCTGGGAAACCCGTCTCGTCCCTGCGGACGGGGCGGGCAGCCGCTCCCTGGTCTGGGCACATACGTGCAGCACGCGAGTGGCCCACCGACCTCTCCCGGGATCCCGGGTGGTGGTGGGCTGCCCGCGACACCTTCGACGGTGCGCGACGCTCCTGGAATCCCCGCCCTGCGGCGGGGTTCCGGCTGGATGTCCCGTTCTGGTGATGCCGGCGCCTTCTTACGACGGGCCGGACACGGGACTCAGCACTCCGGTGGATTCTACAGGGTGCTCAGGGCGCCCTGCGACCGAGGTGCTTCCTGGTCCATTCGACCGCGTCCGCGTAGCGTGCCTCGGTGCCGTGCCGGGTGGGGGTGTAGTACTCGCGGTCCTTGAGGGCGTCCGGCGCGTACTGCTGGGCCGCGATGCCCTCGGGCACGTCGTGCGGATACACATAGCCCTGCGCGTGCCCCAGCTTGGCCGCGCCCTTGTAGTGCCCGTCGCGCAGATGCGGCGGCACCGGTCCGGCCAGTCCCCTGCGTACGTCGTCCAGCGCGGCGCCGATCGCCGTGGTCGCGGCGTTGGACTTGGGGGCCAGGGCCAGGGCGATGGTGGCGTGGCTGAGGGTGAGGGCGGCCTCGGGGAAGCCGATCATGGCGACCGCCTGGGCGGCCGCGACCGCTATGGGCAGGGCGTTCGGATCGGCCAGGCCGATGTCCTCGCTGGCGGAGATCATCAGGCGGCGGGCGATGAACCGGGGGTCCTCGCCGGCCTCGATCATCCGGGCCAGGTAGTGCAGGGCCGCGTCGACGTCGGAGCCGCGGATGGACTTGATCAGGGCGCTGGCGACGTCGTAGTGCTGGTCGCCGTCGCGGTCGTACTTCACCGCGGCGCGGTCGACGGTCTCCTCGAGGGTGGTCAGCGAGATCAGCGGCTCGCCCTTGTCGAGGGCTGCGCCCGCGGCCGCCTCGAGGGCGGTGAGGGCGCGGCGGGCGTCGCCTCCCGCGATGCGCAGCAGGTGGTCCTCGGCGTCCTCGGGGAGGGTGACGGTGCCCTTGAGTCCGCGGTCGTCGTCCAGGGCGCGGCGCAGCAGGCCGCGCAGGTCGTCGTCGGTGAGCGGTTCGAGGGTGAGCAGCAGGGAGCGGGACAGCAGCGGTGAGATCACGGAGAAGTACGGGTTCTCGGTGGTCGCGGCGATCAGGGTCACCCAGCGGTTCTCGACCGCCGGGAGCAGGGAGTCCTGCTGGGCCTTGCTGAACCGGTGGATCTCGTCGAGGAAGAGGACGGTCTCCTTGCCGTAGCCGCCGCTGGCCCGGCGGGCGCCGTCGATGACCGCGCGGACCTCCTTGACGCCGGCGGTGATCGCGGACAGTTCCACGAAGCGCTTGTCGGTGGCCTTGGAGACCACGTACGCCAGGGTCGTCTTGCCGGTGCCGGGCGGGCCCCAGAGGATCACCGAGGAGGGTCCCGCGGGACCGCCCGTGCCCTCGCCGACCAGTCGCCGCAGGGGCGAGCCCGACTTCAGCAGATGCTGCTGGCCCACCACCTCGTCGAGGGTGCGCGGACGCATACGGACCGCCAGGGGGCTCCCTGCGGGGTCCTTCTCCTGGCGGTCTTCGGCAGCTGCGGTGAACAGAT
Organism: Streptomyces sp. NPDC002265; assembly: GCF_040296125.1. Classification (NCBI taxonomy): domain Bacteria; kingdom Bacillati; phylum Actinomycetota; class Actinomycetes; order Kitasatosporales; family Streptomycetaceae; genus Streptomyces; species Streptomyces sp. NPDC002265. The sequence continues at coordinate 17,855 of NZ_JBEOWS010000191.1, forward strand.
CGGGCTCCACCCTGGAAACCCTAAATCACCGCACCGACAATCCCGGCGGACCGGTCAGCTGGTCCAGAACTCCCACCAGCGGGTCAGGACCAGCATGCCGATGATGCCGACGTGCAGGACCGGCATGACCCAGGTGAACTCGCCGAAGAAGCCCTTCAGCCAGCGGGGGGCGGGCAGGAAGTCGTTGCGGATGTTGAACGACGTCACGTACCAGAACATGGTGATGGTGGCGACCCAGGCCAGGGAGCACCACAGGCACAGCGCGTTGATCCGGTACAGGGACTGGAACTGCAGCCAGGTGCAGAAGGCCACCCCGAAGAGGGTGCCGAAGTTGAAGGTGAGCCAGTACCAGCGCGGGAAGCGGGCGCGGGCCAGCAGGCTCATGCCGACGCAGATCACGATGCCGTAGCAGACCAGGCCGAGCATCGGGTTGGGGAACCCGAAGGCGGCGGCCTGCTTGCTCTCCATCACGCTGCCGCAGGAGACGACCGGGTTGAGGCTGCAGCCGGGCGTGAACGTGGTGCCTGCGACCTTGGCCTCGAGGAGCTTGAACTTGTCGATCGTGATGACCCACGCGGCGAGCAGTCCGGCGGCGCCGGTGATCAGCAGCAGGATCGCAAACGCACGGCTACCGCCCACCGTGCGCGGCGCGGTGGCGGCGCGTCCGGGCTCGGGGTCGGTGGAGACGTCCTTGACTGTCGTCTTGCTCATCACGCCGATTCCGTCACTTGAGAGGTGGACCTGCTTGCGGGCTGGGGCCATTGTGCCGTACGGGGGCCGCCGCGCACCGTTCGGTGCGGATAAGGAAGCGCCTGCGGCAGGCCCCGGCGTCCGGTTCCGGCCAGTCGCCGCAGGGGACGAGACGGGCGCGGGTGCCCCTTCGCCACCGCCGCCCTTCCACCCGTAC
>NZ_JBEOWS010000192.1:0-18729 GCF_040296125.1 Streptomyces sp. NPDC002265
TTCCGTTGGGGCGCTGCGACAGGCCGTGCCCGGCACCGCGGGGCAGGCGGGCCACCCTGCCCGGTGCGGCTCTAGTACGTCAGCCCGTGCCCGGTCGGGTACAGCACCTGCGCCGGATCGTCCGCCCGCGGGACCGGCACCGGCAGCCGTCCGCGCGGCGCCACCCGCCCGGCGATCACCCGTGCGGCGGCCCGCAGTTCGACGTCGGTCCAGGAGTAGGTCGCCAGGCAGGCTCGTACGGACGGGAGTTGGGCGATGTCATAGGGGTTGCGGACGGCGACGGCGACCACCGGCCTGCCGGTGGCGGCCAGTTGCTCCACCAGGGCCCGCTGGCTGCTCGCCGCGGTGACGTTGTACGTGCCGACGACAACCGCGTCCACGTCGGCGGCCGCCGCGACCGCCTGGGCGATCACCGCGGCCGAGGGGGTGGTGCCGGTGGACAACGCCGTCGCCGTGAAGCCGAGTTCGGCCAGGGCGTGCGCCAGGACGCCCGTCGGCGGGCCGGTGGTGCCCGACGGGGACGCCGGGTCGGCGCCGACGACCAGCACCCGGTTGTGGCGGCGGCGCGACAGCGGCAGCACCCGGCCCTCGTTGACCAGCAGCGTCGTCGTCCGTTCGGCGATCCGGTCGGCCTCCGCGAGGTGTCTCGCGGTGCCGACCGTGCGGTCCACGCCGGCCCGGTCGACGCACGGATCCTCGAAGAGGCCCAGCTTCGCCTTCAGCCGCAGCACCCGCAGGACCGACTCGTCGAGCCGGGCCTCGGTCAGCTCGCCGCCGCGCACCGCGTTCAGCACGGCGTGCCAGGCGACGTCGAGGGAGGGCGGGTCGAGGAGCTGGTCCACTCCCGCCTTCAGCGCGAGCACCGGCACCCGGTCGTCGCCGTACTTGGTGCGCACGCCCTCCATGCCGAGCGCGTCGGTCACCACCACTCCGTCGTAGCCGAGTTCACCGCGCAGGATGCCGGTCAGGATCGGGTGCGAGAGGGTGGCCGGGTCGCCGGAGTCGTCCAGCGCGGGCACCATGATGTGCGCGGTCATGATGGAGTCGATGCCGGCCCGGATCGCCGCCCGGAAGGGCACCGCGTCCAGCCGCTCCCACAGTTCGCGGCTGTGCGTGATGACGGGGAAGCCGAAGTGGCTGTCGACGGCCGTGTCGCCGTGCCCGGGGAAGTGCTTGGCCGTCGCGGCCACACCCGCCCTCTGATACCCCTGCACCTCGGCGGTGACCAGCCCCGCCACCGCGTCGGGGTCGGCGCCGAACGACCGTACGCCGATGACCGGGTTGGCCGGGTTGACGTTCACGTCGGCCACCGGGGAGTAGTCCTGGCGGATGCCGATCGCGCGCAGTTCGGCGCCGGAGATCCGGCCGAGCGTGCGGGCGTCGGCGCGCGACCCGCCCGCACCGACGGCCATCGCGCCCGGCAGGAGCGTGGCGGGCGCGCCGACCCGGCAGACGATGCCGTGCTCCTGGTCGGTGGAGATCAGCACCGGCAGACCGCGCGGCTGCGCGAGGGAGGCGGTCTGGATGCCGTTCGACAGGTCCGCGATCTGGTGCGGGTCGCGGGTGTTGTGCGCCCAGGCGAAGTAGATGATGCCGCCGACCCGGTACTTGGCGATCAGCTCGGCGGCGGTGCGCACGCCGATCTCGGCGAGGTTGGCGTCGATGTCGGCCTGGTCGGGCGCGGTGGCCGAGTGACCGTAGACCCGCGCCACGAACAGCTGGCCGACCTTCTCCTCCAGCGTCATGCGGGAGAGCAGGGCACGGACGCTCCGGTCGGTCCGGTCGTCGTGCCCGGCCGCGTACCCCGGGGCGGCGGCCGTCAGCGAGGCGGTGGCGCCGGCCGCCACGGCGAGGACGGTGCGTCTGGACGGACGGGCGGTGTTTCCTGTGCTTGCCGTGCTGGTGTCGGGCACGTGCGCTCCCTCCGAAGGAGAACCGCTGAAGGAAACTTCCAAGGAATCACCAATATCCGGGAAGTTTCTTCCGGTCAAGGGAGTGCACAGTAGCCGCGGAGGAGCCGCCATCGGCGCTGTTGGAGGGGGGCGCGCCGATGACGGCGTGCTGCCGGCCGCGGTACGGCTGAGAGGGTGGTCAGCGCTTCGCAGCCTGTGGCGAGGCCGACACCGCACCGCGGTGACTCGTCCGGCAGTCCGGCGCTTGGACGTGAGGGGCGCGGCCCGGGTTCCCGGCTCCCGCCGGATTCCCGCAAGTCGGTACGGGTGCGCTCAGCGGGACGTGTGGGCCGACACGCGCGGCCAGTGGGCCTGGAGCACCCGCACCGTCTCCGCGATCGCCGGCCGCCGGGCCGCCCCCGCGCGCCACACCGCGTACAGCCGGCGCACCGGCATCGGGTCCAGCGGCACCTCAACGACCCCCTCGGGCAGCGGGCCGCGCCCGAGCCGGGGGACGAGGGCGACGCCCAGCCCGGCCGCGACGAGAGCGATCAGCGTCGGGTTCTCCTCGGCCTGGTGCACCAGGTCCGGCTCGTGCCCGGCCGCGCGCAGCGTGCGTACCAGCCAGTCGTGGCAGACCCGGCCCGGCGGCTGGCAGATCCACCGCTCGCCGCCCAGCTCCTCCCGCCGCAGGGCGCTCCGCCCGGCGAACGGATGCCTCGAAGGCACGAGCAGATCGCACAAGTCGTCCCCGATGACCGCCTGTTCCACCCCGGCCGGCGCGGGCAGCGGCGCGATGTCCCAGTCGTGCGTCACCGCGAGGTCCACGGCGCCCTTGGCGACCAGGTCCACGGACAGATGCGGGTCGACCTCGGTGAGCCGCGCGTCCAGCGCCGGGTGCCGCCCGGCGAGGTCGGCGAGCACCGAAGGCAGCAGACCGCGCGCCGCCGACGCGAACGCCGCCACGCTCAGCCGCCCGGCCGGCGCCCCGCGGCGCTCCTCCAGCTCGGTCTCGGCCCGCTCCACGATGGCGAGCAACTGCCGTGCGGTGGCGGCGAGCTGATGCGCCTCGGGGGTGAGCCGCACACCCCGCCCCTCCCGCTCCAGCAGCACGGTCCTGGTCTCCCGCTCCAGCTTGGCGATCTGCTGGGAGACGGCCGACGGGGTGTACCCGAGCGCGGTGGCGGCCGCTCCGACGGTGCCGTGGACGGACACGGCGTGCAGGGCGCGCAGGCGCTGGAGATCGAGCATGTCCCCCCGCCCCTTCCTTCATTCATCAGTGTTGCTACATCCAACCGTGCAGCAATCATCGCTGGTGCTACACGGTCCGGGGAAGTGATCCTCGATTCCATGAAACCCGCGCACCTTGCCCTCGCCGTCCTCGTCGCCGCCGTCTGGGGCGTGAACTTCACGGTCGTCGAGATCGGCCTCGACCACTTCCCGCCCCTGTTCTTCTCGGCCCTGCGCTTCCTGGTCGCGGCCGTCCCGGCGGTCCTGTTCGTCGGCCGCCCGAAGGTCGCGTGGAAGTGGATCGCGGCCGTGGGCCTGGTGCTGGGAGTCGCCAAGTTCGGGCTGCTGTTCGTCGGCATGGACGCGGGCATGCCCGCCGGACTGTCCTCCCTGGTCCTCCAGATCCAGGCGGTGTTCACCGCGCTCATCGCCTTCGCGGTGCTCGGCGAGCGCCCCACCGCCGTGCGCGCCGCGGGCATGCTGGTGGCCCTCGCCGGCATCGGCGTCGCCGCCGCGGACGAGGGCACCTCCGGCCCGCTCGGCGCCTTCGCCCTGGTCGTCGCGGCCGCCGTCTGCTGGGGCGCCTCGAACGTCCTGACCCGCAGGGCCGCACCCCCGGACGCCCTGAACTTCATGGTCTGGGTCAGCACGGTCCCGGTCCTGCCCCTGCTGGCCCTGTCCCTGCTGCTGGAGGGCCCCACCAGGGACTACGACGCCCTGCGCGCGTTCGACTGGCAGGGCGCCGGGACCCTCGGCTACGTCGCGTGGGTCAGCACCGTCTTCGGCTTCGGCGCCTGGGGGTGGCTGCTACGCCGCCACCCGGCCTCCGCGGTCGCCCCCTTCTCGCTGCTCGTCCCCGTCTTCGGGATGACGTCCGCGGCCCTCTTCCTGGACGAGTCGGTGAGCCCGCTCGGCTGGTGCGCGGCGGCGCTTCTGGTCGGCGGGGTGGCGCTGACGTCCCTGGCGCCCGCGCGACACGCGGTCCATCCCGTGGACGTGCCCGCCCCCGAGCCCACCCCGGCGGGATCATGAGTCCATGCCCCGTGTCGACATCCCCGGTTCCAAGTCCATCACCGCCCGTGCCCTCTTCCTGGCGGCGGCGGCCGACGGGGTCACGACCCTGCTGCGGCCGCTGCGCTCGGACGACACCGAGGGCTTCGCCGAAGGCCTGACCCGGCTCGGCTACCGCCTCGGCCGCACCCCCGGCGCCTGGCAGGTCGACGGCCGCCCGCAGGGGCCCGCCGCCGCGGAGGCCGAGGTCCACTGCCGGGACGGCGCCACCACGGCCCGCTTCCTGCCCACCCTGGCGGCCGTCGGCCGCGGCACCTACCGCTTCGACGCCTCGCCCCAGATGCGCCGCCGTCCGCTGCTGCCGCTCACCCGGGCGCTGCGCGACCTCGGCGTGGACCTGCGGCACGAGGAGGTGGAGGGGCACCACCCGCTGACGGTCACGGCGGCGGGCGTCGAGGGCGGCGAGGTGGTCCTGGACGCGGGCCAGTCGTCCCAGTACCTGACGGCCCTGCTGCTGCTCGGCCCGCTGACCCGCAAGGGCCTGCGCATCCGGGTCACCGACCTGGTCTCGGCGCCCTATGTGGAGATCACCCTCGCGATGATGCGGGCGTTCGGGGTCGAGGTGGCACGGGAGGGGAACGTGTTCGTGGTCCCGCCGGGCGGCTACCGGGCCACGACGTACGCGATCGAGCCCGACGCGTCGACCGCGAGCTACTTCTTCGCCGCGGCGGCCGTCACCGGCGGCGAGGTGACCGTCCCGGGCCTCGGCACGGGCGCGCTCCAGGGCGACCTGGGCTTCGTGGAGGTGCTGCGGCGGATGGGCGCCGAGGTGGCCACGGGACCGGACGGCACCCGGGTGCGCGGCACCGGCGAACTGCGCGGTGTCACGGTGAACATGCGGGACATCTCCGACACCATGCCGACGCTCGCGGCGATCGCGCCGTTCGCCTCCGGACCGGTGCGCATCGAGGACGTGGCGAACACCAGGATCAAGGAGTGCGACCGGCTGGAGGCCTGTGCGCACAACCTGCGGCAGCTCGGCGTCGACGTGGCCACCGGAGCGGACTGGATCGAGATCCGGCCGGGGGCGCCCGGACCGAGGGGCGCGCGGATCACGTCGTACGGCGACCACCGTATCGTGATGTCCTTCGCGGTCACCGGACTGCGGGTGCCCGGAATCTCGTTCGACGACCCCGGGTGCGTCCGCAAGACTTTCCCCGGTTTCCACGAGGCGTTCGCGGAGCTGAGAAGGGACATCGTGCGGTGAGCGACAAGCTGGAGGGTCCGGTCCTGGAGGGCGCGCTCATACGCCTGGAGCCGCTGGGGCACGGCCACGCCGCCGATCTCGCGCGGGCGGCGGAGGAGAACCGGGAGACCTACGACTTCACCTGGGTGCCCAGGGCCGATCAGGTCGAGGCCTACATCGAAACGCAGCTGGCCCGCGCGGCGACGGGCCGGCTCGCGCCCTACGCGCAGGTGTCCCTCGCCTCCGGGCGTGCGGTCGGGGCGACCTCGTACTGGGAACCGCGGTACTGGGTGGACGAGGACCGCCTCGACGCCGTCGAGGTCGGCTTCACCTGGCTCGCCGCCTCGGCGCAGGGCACGGGCGTGAACGCCGAGGCCAAGCTGCTGCTGTTCCGGCACGCCTTCGAGGAGTGGGGCGTGTCCCGGGTGGACCTGAAGACCGACGCCCGCAACAGCCGTTCCCGCGCGGCCATCGAGAGCGTGGGCGCCCGCTTCGAGGGCGTGCTGCGCAACTGGTCCCGCTCCTGGGCCCCGGGCGAGGACGGCCGGCTGCGCGACTCCGCGATCTTCTCCGTCACGGAGCAGGAGTGGCCGCAGTGCCGGGAGCGACTGGAGCGGCGGGTGGCCGGGTTCCTGTCCCGGACGGCATGACCGCCGACCCCGCCGACCATGGTCCGGACCGTCCATGGAGCGGACCGGGGCTGGACCCCGGGCCATGATCGGGAAACCATCGCGCGCATGACCTCGACGTCTTCCTACCTCGTCCTCCACGGCTGGCAGAACCGCCGCCCCGAGGAGCACTGGCAGCACTGGCTCGCCGACCGGCTCCGGGAACGCGGCCACCACGTGACGTATCCGCAGCTGCCCGATCCCGACGAGCCCGACCTGGAGGCGTGGCTGGCCGAGCTCGCCCGGCACCTGCGCGCCCTGCCGGCCGGGGGCGAGCGGGTCGTGCTCGCCCACAGCGCCTCCGCCGTGCTGTGGCTGCACGCCGTCGCGCGCGGGGTGCCGGGGCTCGGCGACGTCGACCGGGTCCTGCTGGTGTCCCCGCCGTCCGCCTCGGTGCTCGCCGGTCACCCGGAGATCGCGGCCTTCGCCCCGCCGCCCCTGGACGGCCTGACCCTGCCGGGCCCCACCCGGCTCGTCGCCGGCGACGACGACCCGTACTGCCCCGAGGGCGCCCGGACCGTCTTCGCCGACCCGCTCGGCATCCCGGCCGAGATCCTCCCGGGCGCCAGCCACCTCTCCCTGGTCGAGGGCTACGGCCCCTGGCCCTCCGTACTGGAGTGGTGCCTGGACGGCGACAGCAGGCTCAGTCCCCGTCCGTAGCCCCGCCGCGCAGCTGTGGGGTCGTCGCCGCCACCGCGGCCACCGCCGCCAGGCACAGCAGGCCCCCGCTGATCAGCGCCGTCGCCCCGGAGGTCCAGCCCGCGACCAGACCGCCGCGCAGATTGCCCAGGTTGGGGCCCGCCTGCCCGACGATCTGCTCGGCGGCCGTGACCCGGCCGAGCAGGGCGTCGGGGGTGCGGGTCTGCACGATGGTGCTGCGGGACACCACGGCCAGGGTGTCCGCGGCACCGGCCAGCGTCAGCAGACCGAGACCCGTCCAGGGGCCCGTGGTCAGACCGAACAGGACCAGGGCGGCACCCCAGCCGGCCGAGGCGCACAGCATCACCGGACCCGGGCGGCCCAGCCGGGTGACCGCGCCGGAGAACGCGGAGGCGGTCAGACCGCCCACGGCGAGCGCCGACAGGAACAGGCCGAGGGTGCCCGGGTCGCCGCCGAAGCGCTCCGCGTTGACCAGGGGGAACAGGCTCACCGGGAACGACAGGACGGTGGCGGCCAGATCGGTGAGCAGCGCTCCGCGCACCGCCCGGTGACCGGTCAGGAACCGCAGCCCGTCCACCACCCCGCGCAGACCCGGCCGGGAGCGCTCGCCCTCGGGCGGCAGCGCGGGCAGCCCGAACGCGCCGTAGAAGGAGAGACCGAAGCTCAGGGCGTCCAGGAGGTAGCAGGTGCCGATGCCCAGCCGGCCCAGCAGCACGCCCGCGACCGCAGGGCCGAGCAGCATCATCGCCTGGCCGGTGATCTGGTTGAGCGCGAGCCCGGCCGCCACCTGCTCCTTCGGCAGCAGTCGCGGTACGAACACGCCCGCCGCCGGCGCCCCGACCGCGCCGAACGACGACTGGGCGGCGACCAGCGCGAGGAGCACGGCCACCGGCACATGCCCGGTGAAGCCCTGCACGGCGAGCAGCAGCGAGCAGACCGCCTGGCCTACGGTGGCGAGCAGATACACGCGGCGGCGGTCGGCCCGGTCCACCCAGGCCCCCGCGAACAGCCCGAGCGCCGCCATCGGCAGTGCCTGCGCCAGGCCGACCGCACCGCTCCAGACCGTGCTGTGGGTCATGTCCCAGACCTGGAACATCACGGTCACCATGGTCATGAAGCTGCCGAGCAGGGACACCGTCCGGCCGATCAGCAGCCGCCGGAAGACGGGGGAGGAGCGCAGCGGACGTACGTCGAGAAGGGCGTGCGCCAGACTCATGAGAGGGCGGCGGGGCCGGGCGGATTCACGGCGGGGAGGCTAACCCGTGCTCCCCCGTCCCCGCGAGCCAATAACCGCAGGCGGGCCCGCGCCGACAACCGCAGGCGGCCCTACGCCGACTCGTTCAGCAGCCGCCTCAGCTCGTCCCGGCCCGTGTCCAGCAGCCCGGGCAGCGGCGCGGCCGCCTCGTACCAGCGCTTCTCGTACTCCCAGCACAGCCAGCCGTCCCACTCGTGCCGGGAGAGCACCTCCACGCACTCGGCCAGCGGCAGCACCCCGGCGCCCAGCGCCAGCGGGGTCGTGTCGTCGGTCGACGCGATGTCCTTGACCTGGACGTAGCCGAGGTACGGGGAGAGGGCCGCGTAGCTGTCCAGGGGCTGCTCGCCGCCCAGCCAGGTGTGCATCACGTCCCACAGTGCCCCCACGTGCCGGTGGCCCACCAGGCCGAGGATGCGGATGGCGTCGGCCCCGGTGCGGTGCGAGTCGTGGGTCTCCAGCAGGATCCGTACGCCGACGTCGCCCGCGTACTCGGCGGCCGTGCCCAGCCTGCGCGCGGCCGTGGCGTCGGCCTCCTCGGGGGAGCCGTCGGCGCCGCCGGGGAAGACCCGGACGAACGGCGCGCCGAGGTCCCGGGCCAGGGTGAGGAGGTCGCGGATCTCCTCGATCACGGCGTCGTCGTCGCCGGGCGCGGCCACGCGCGCGTACCCCGCCAGGCCGAGGATCTCGACCCCGTCCGCCTTGAACGCGGCGGCCACCTCGGCCCGTTCGGCGGGGGTGAGGCCCGGATGCACGGGTTCCTCCGGGTGGGTGCGCAGCTCCACTCCGTGATAGCCGTGCTCGGAGGCGAGCCGCCGGACGTCGGCGAGCGGCAGGCCGGGGACACCGAGGGTGGAGAAGGCCAGCTTCATGTCCACCGACCGTACCCGTCATCGCCGCCGGCCGCGTCCGCTTCGGCCCTCACCCGGCCGTTTTCGCCCTCACTCGGCCGCTTCGCGCAGGTCCAGCCGCCAGTCCTGGCCCACGAGGTCCTTGCCGAACGAGCGGTGGGGTGTCTCGGCGGCGAGGACGAAACCGTGCCGCAGGTAGAGGCGCCGGGCGGCGGCGAGGACGTCGTTGGTCCACAGGACGAGGTCCCGGTAACCGACCCCGCGCGTGAACGCGACGACCGCCGTGACCAGGCGGTCGCCCAGTCCCAGCCCGCGCGCGTCCGGCTCGACGAGCAGCAGCCGCAGCCGGGCGGTGCCGGGTGCCTCGTCCCGTACGCACATCACACAGCCCACCGGCCGCCCGTCTAGCTCGGCGATCCACACCCGCTCCAGGTGCGGATCGTGGTCCTCGGCGAAGTCGGCCACGATCCTCGCCACGAGCCCCTCGTAGTCGGTGTTCCAGCCGTACTCGGCGGCGTACAGGGCGGCGTTGCGCTGCACGATCCAGCCGAGGTCGCCGGGGCCCGGTTCGCGCAGGACGACGTCCCCGGCGCGGGGCGCGCCGCGATCGCCCAGGATCGTACGGATCGTGCGCATGGCCTCCGTCAGGCGCGGGCGCTCGGCGGGCGGCACGTCCGCCAGCAGGGCGCCGACGGTCTCCCGGGCCCGCTCCTCCAGCAGTTCGGCGGCCTCCCGGCCGCGGGCAGTGAGGGTGACCCGGCGCCGGCGCAGATCGTCCTGCGCGGCGGCGCGCTCGACGAGTCCGTCCTGCTCGAACCTGTTCAGGATCCGGCTCAGATAGCCGGAGTCCAGGGCGAGCCCGATGCGCAGCCCGGCCGCGTCCGCGGTGGGGGAGTGGGCGAGTTCGTACAGGACGCGGGACTCGGTGAGGGTGTACGGGGCGTAGAGGTGGCGGCCGTAGTCGAGGGCGCCGATGACGTTCGTGTAGAAGCGGTTGAACGTGCGGATGTCCTGGACGGTCATGATCGATCCCGGTGATCCGATGGCTGACTCAGTCAGAGAAACGGTCTCACCGAGCGTAGAACCTCCACCGCGCCACGACCAGCCCCCGAATCCCCCGCCACGACCGGCCCGACGGCACCCGCTGGACGGCCTCCCGAACGCGCCCGTCCGGCGGCAAGGTCACCTGCGGGGCACCCCGGAGGACCCCCGGACCATCAGTTCGCCCCGGACCGTCGCGATCTCCCCCGGCGGCGGCTCCTCCCGCCCCATCGCGATGCGCCCGGCGCGCGCCCCCGCCTCGGCCAGCGGCAGCCGCACGGTCGTCAGGGAGGGCACCGCGTCGATGCTGAAGGGGAGGTCGTCGAAACCGGCCACCGACACGTCCTCGGGGATCCGCAGCCCGGACTCGCGCAGCGCGGCGCAGGCACCCAGGGCGACGGAGTCGTTGGCGGCGACGACGGCCGTCAGGGACGGGTCGCGGCGCAGCAGTTCCAGCGTCGCCTCGTAGCCGGAGCGCCGGTCGTAGCGGCCGTGCACCGTCCAGCGCGGATCCTCCTCGATGCCCGCCGCCGCCAGCGCCGCCCGGTGTCCCTCCAGCCGGTGCCGGGTGGTCGTGCGCTCCTCGGGACCCGCGATGTAGCCGAGCCTGCGGTGCCCGAGCCCGATGAGGTGCTCGGTCAACTGCCGTCCGCCGCCGCGGTTGTCGAAGGTCAGCGCGACCGCCTTGGTGTCCGGTGCGGGCGGCCGCCCGCACAGCACCACCCTGGTCCCGGCCTCGGTCAGCTTGCGCAGCTTGGCCGCCACGGCCGCCGCGTGCGGCTGGTCCTCCACGGCGCCGCCGGTCAGCACCACGGCGGCGGCCCGCTGTCGCTGGAGCAGGGTGAGGTAGGTCAGTTCGCGTTCCGGGGAGCCGCCGGTGTTGCAGACGACGGCGAGCCGTTCCCCGCCGGCCCGCCCGCCGGGACCGCCGATCTCGGCCTGGATGGCGCTGGCCATGATCCCGAAGAAGGGGTCGGCGATGTCGTTGACCAGGATCCCCACGAGGTCGGAGGTGGCGGCGGCCAGCGCGCTGGCGGGACCGTTGAGCACGTAGTCCAGCTCGTCGACGGCGCGCAGCACCCGCTCGCGGGTGGAGGCCGCGACCGGGTAGTTGCCGTTCAGCACGCGCGACACCGTCGCGGGGGAGACCTGGGCGCGGGCCGCCACGTCCGCCAGGGTCACCGTCATCTCGTCGTCCTCCGGTCGCGCATCTTGTCGAACCTCGTCGTACGCCGTCGTACGTCGTCGTGGGCACAGGCCATGCGCAGGTCATACGCAGTGCATGTACAGGGGATACACAGGCCCACGAGCCACAGCCGCGGTTTCGTGCAGTTCGAGCAGACCTTACGGCCACACCCCCCTGTTGTTCGCCCCCTCGAACAACTCGAAGTGGATACGGCCTTGTCCGGACCACTGGTCAGAGGCTAGCTTCTTCTTGCGTAGAAAGCGCTTGCTGTGCGGCTTACCAGTACGAGCAGGGCAACCGGGCGCTCGGCGCCAACGAAGGGACCGACGTGACACGCAAGACGGTGCGTATCGCCATGAACGGCGTGACCGGACGCATGGGTTACCGCCAGCACCTCGTCCGCTCCATCCTGGCCATCCGCGACCAGGGCGGGCTCGACCTCGGCGACGGCACCGTGCTGTGGCCGGAACCGATCCTGCTCGGGCGCCGCGAGCACGCGCTGCGCGCGCTCGCCGAGCGGCACGGCCTGGAACACCTCTCGACCGACGTGGACGCCGTCCTCGCCGACCCGACCGTGGAGATCTACTTCGACGCCCAGGTCACCTCGGCCCGCGAGGAGGCGATCAGGAAGGCGATCGCCGCCGGGAAGCACGTCTACACCGAGAAGCCGACCGCCACCGGACTGGACGGCGCCCTGGAACTGGCCCGCCTGGCCGACGCGAAGGGCATCCGGCACGGCGTCGTCCAGGACAAGATCTTCCTGCCGGGGCTGCTCAAGCTGAAGCGCCTGGTCGACGGCGGCTTCTTCGGCCGGATCCTCTCCGTCCGGGGCGAGTTCGGCTACTGGGTCTTCGAGGGCGACTGGCAGTCGGCGCAGCGCCCGTCCTGGAACTACCGCGCCGAGGACGGCGGCGGCATCGTCGTCGACATGTTCCCGCACTGGGAGTACGTCCTGCACGAGCTGTTCGGCCGGGTGAAGTCCGTCCAGGCCCTCACCGCCACCCACCTTCCGCAGCGCTGGGACGAGCAGGGCAAGCCCTACGACGCCACCGCCGACGACGCCGCCTACGGCATCTTCGAGCTGGAGGGCGGCGCCGTCGCCCAGATCAACTCCTCCTGGGCGGTGCGCGTCCACCGCGACGAGCTCGTCGAGTTCCAGGTCGACGGCACCGAGGGCTCGGCCGTCGCCGGGCTGCGGGGCTGCCGCGCCCAGCACCGCTCCGCCACCCCCAAGCCCGTCTGGAACCCCGACATCCCGGCCGGCGAGGCCTTCCGCGAGCAGTGGCAGGAGGTCCCGGACAACGCCGAGTTCGACAACGGCTTCAAGGCCCAGTGGGAGCTGTTCCTGCGGCACGTCTACGCCGACGCCCCCTACCACTGGGACCTGCTGGCCGGCGCCCGCGGTGTCCAGCTCGCCGAACTCGGCCTGAGGTCCTCGGCCGAGGGCCGCCGTCTCGACGTACCGGAGATCTCGCTGTGACCCTCCGGCTCCCCGACCGCCACGGCGGGCTGCGCGCGTACGAACCCCGTACGGAACCCCTCGCCCTCACCCCCGGCGCCCCCTTCACCTCCCGTACGGTCTTCTCGGCGGCGCATGTCGTCGCCGACCCGTTCGCCGACGCGGGCCCCGGCTCCCCGGCCGCCGTCGACTGGGACGCCACCCTCGCCTTCCGCCGCCATCTGTGGTCCCACGGGCTGGCTGTCGCCGAGGCCATGGACACCGCCCAGCGGGGCATGGGCCTGGACTGGGCGGGCGCGGCCGAACTGATCCGCCGCAGCGCCGCCGAGGCGAAGGCGGTCGGCGGCGAGATCGCCTGCGGTGTCGGCACCGACCAGCTCACCGCCGGGACGCTGCCCGAGATCCGGCGGGCGTACGAGGAACAGCTCGCCCTCGTCGAGGAGTCCGGCTCCCGGGCGATCCTGATGGCGTCCCGCGCGCTGGCCGCGACCGCTTCCGGTCCCGAGGACTATCTGGAGGTCTACGGCCACCTGCTGCGCCAGGCCGCCGAACCGGTGGTCCTGCACTGGCTCGGCCCCATGTTCGACCCGGCGCTGGAGGGCTACTGGGGCTCGGCCGACCTGGACGCGGCCACCGAGGTGTTCCTGGACGTCGTCGCCGCCCACCCCGGCAAGGTCGACGGCATCAAGGTGTCGCTGCTGGACGCCGGACGCGAGATCGCCCTGCGCCGCCGCCTGCCCGACGGTGTGCGCTGCTACACGGGCGACGACTTCCACTACCCCGAACTGATCGCGGGCGACGAGCTGGGGTTCAGCCACGCCCTGCTCGGCATCTTCGATCCGCTGGGCCCGCTGGCCGCCGAGGCCGTCCGGGTCCTGGACACCGGGGACGCGGCGGGCTTCCGCGACCTCCTCGACCCCACCGTCGAGCTGTCCCGGCACCTCTTCCGGGCCCCCACCCGCTTCTACAAGACGGGTGTGGTGTTCCTCGCCTGGCTGGCCGGCCACCAGAGCCACTTCGCGATGGTCGGCGGCCTGCAGTCGGCCCGCTCCCTGCCGCACCTCGCCCGCGCCTACGAACTCGCCGACGGACTGGGCCTGTTCCCGGACCCGAAGCTCGCCGAGGAGCGGATGAAGACCCTGCTCGCCCTGTACGGAGTGGCCCAGTGACCGGACTTGAGCGTTTCTCGATCAACCAGATGACGGTGAAGCAGCTGTCGATGCCCGAACTGGTCGACGCCTGCCTGGAACTGGGCGTGCCCGGCGTCGGCCTGTGGCGCGAACCGGTCGCGGCGTACGGGGTGGGGGCGACGGCGAAGCTGGTCCGGGACGCGGGTCTCGCCGTCACCACCCTGTGCCGGGGCGGCTTCCTCACGGCGGCGGATCCGCACGGGCGCGCCGCCGCCCTCGACGACAACCGCCGCGCGGTCGAGGAGGCGGCCGCGCTCGGCACGGACACCCTGGTCCTGGTCTGCGGCGGCCTGCCGGCCGGTTCCCGGGATCTGCACGGGGCGCGGGAGCGGATCGCCGACGCCCTGGCGGAACTGGGCCCCCACGCCGAGTCCCACGGCGTCCGGCTCGCGATCGAGGCCCTGCACCCGATGTACGCCGCCGACCGCTGCGTGGTCTCCACCCTGGCCCAGGCCCTGGACCTCGCGGAGCGCTTCCCCTCGCACCAGGTGGGCGTCACGGTCGACACGTACCACGTCTGGTGGGACGACGCGGCGCCCCGGCAGATCGCCCGCGCGGGCGCCGGTGGCCGGATCCACGCCTTCCAGCTCGCCGACTGGACCACCCCGCTGCCGGCCGGCGTCCTCGACGGACGGGGCCAGATCGGCGACGGCGCGATCGACATGCGGGAGTGGAAGGGGTACGTGGACGCGGCCGGCTACACCGGGCCCATCGAGGTCGAACTCTTCAACGAGGGGCTGTGGGCACGCGACGGCAGACAGGTGCTGGCGGAGACGGCGGCCCGGTTCGCCGCGCACGTGAACCCGCCCGGACCCGCGGCGGACCGCCCGGCCGACGCCCGCTGAGCGGGGCGGGAAACGGCCGGAAAAAAACCGCGGGGACCGTACAACCCTTCCCCCGCCTGCCGGGTCGTACGTGGCATCAGGACTTCTGGAGGGGATCCGGGGGGATCGCGGGGTTCTGATGGGGAGGGAATCCGAGGGGGCCGGGTCGACGGACCGGGCCCCCTCGATGTTTCCCCGGCGCCGGCGAGAACCGGTGCCTTGACCGTGATCGCCGGTGCCCGTGAGAACCGGTGGCCGCCCGCGTTGTCGGACCGCGCCGGTACCGTCGGACCATGTCCCATCAGACGGAGGCTCCCCCGGAGTCGGGAGAGCGGCGTACGGCCGTACTCGAAGGCGTGCTCGAACGCGTGACCTACGCCAACGAGGACAACGGCTACACGGTCGCCCGCGTCGACACCGGCCGCGGCGCCGGTGACCTGCTGACGGTGGTCGGCGCGCTGCTCGGCGCCCAGGTCGGCGAGTTCCTGCGGATGGAGGGCCGTTGGGGCTCCCACCCGCAGTACGGCAAGCAGTTCACCGTCGAGAACTACACGACCGTCCTGCCCGCCACCGTCCAGGGCATCCGCCGCTACCTCGGCTCGGGGCTGGTCAAGGGCATCGGACCCGTCTTCGCCGACCGCATCACCCAGCACTTCGGCCTGGACACGCTCAGGATCATCGAGGAGGAGCCCAAGCGGCTCATCGAGGTCCCGGGCCTGGGCCCCAAGCGCACCAGGAAGATCACCGAGGCCTGGGAGGAGCAGAAGGCGATCAAGGAGGTCATGCTCTTCCTCCAGACCGTCGAGGTCTCGACGTCGATCGCCGTGCGCATCTACAAGAAGTACGGGGACGCCTCGATCTCCGTGGTGAAGAACCAGCCCTACCGGCTGGCCTCCGACGTCTGGGGCATCGGCTTCCTGACCGCCGACAAGATCGCCCAGTCCGTCGGCATCCCGCACGACAGCCCGGACCGCGTCAAGGCGGGCCTCCAGTACGCGCTTTCCCAGTCCGCCGACCAGGGCCACTGCTATCTGCCCGAGGAGCGGCTGATCGCCGACGCGGTCAAACTCCTCCAGGTCGACACCGGCCTGGTCATCGACTGCCTGGCCGAACTGGCCGCGCCGCCCGAGGAGGGCGAGGACCCCGGCGTCGTACGCGAGAAGGTGCCGGGAGCGGACGGCGGCGAGAGCGTCACCGCCGTCTACCTCGTCCCCTTCCACCGTGCCGAACTCTCCCTCTCCGCCCAGTTGTTGCGCCTGCTGCGCACGGAAGCCGACCGGATGCCCGCCTTCCATGACGTGGCCTGGGACAAGGCGCTCGGCTGGCTGAAGGGGCGCACGGGCGCCGAGCTCGCCCCCGAGCAGGAGGCCGCGGTCCGGCTGGCGCTCACCGAGAAGGTCGCCGTGCTCACCGGCGGCCCCGGCTGCGGCAAGTCCTTCACCGTCCGCTCGATCGTGGAGCTGGCCCGGGCCAAGAAGGCCAAGGTGGTGCTGGCCGCGCCCACCGGCCGGGCCGCCAAGCGGCTGGCCGAGCTCACCGGCGCCGAGGCCCGCACCGTCCACCGTCTGCTGGAGCTCAAGCCGGGCGGGGACGCGGCCTACGACCGGGACCGTCCGCTGGACGCCGACCTGGTGGTGGTCGACGAGGCGTCCATGCTGGATCTGCTGCTGGCCAACAAGCTCGTCAAGGCGGTGCCGCCGGGCGCCCACCTGCTCTTCGTCGGCGACGTCGACCAGCTCCCCAGCGTCGGCGCGGGGGAGGTGCTCAGGGATCTGCTGGCCGACGGCAGCCCGGTCCCCGCCGTGCGCCTGACCCGGGTCTTCCGCCAGGCCCAGCAGTCGGGCGTGGTGACCAACGCGCACCGCATCAACTCCGGTCAGCATCCGCTCACCGACGGGCTGAAGGACTTCTTCCTCTTCGTCGAGGACGACACGGAGGAGGCCGGCCGGCTCACGGTGGACGTGGCGGCCCGCCGTATTCCGGCCAGGTTCGGGCTCGACCCGCGGCGGGACATCCAGGTGCTCGCACCCATGCACCGCGGCCCGGCCGGCGCCGGCGCGCTCAACGGCCTGCTCCAGCAGGCCGTCACACCGGGCCGCCCCGACGTGCCGGAGAAGCGGTTCGGCGGCCGGGTCTTCCGGGTCGGCGACAAGGTCACCCAGATCCGCAACAACTACGAGAAGGGCGAGAACGGGGTCTTCAACGGCACCGTGGGCGTGGTCACCTCGCTCGACCCCGTCGACCAGCGCCTGACGGTCCTGACCGACGAGGACGAGGAGGTGCCGTACGAGTTCGACGAACTGGACGAACTGGCACATGCGTACGCGGTGACCATCCACCGTTCACAGGGGAGTGAATATCCCGCCGTGGTGATCCCCGTCACCACCGGTGCATGGATGATGCTCCAGCGGAATCTGCTGTACACGGCGGTGACCCGGGCCAAGAAGCTGGTCGTGCTGGTGGGTTCGCGCAAGGCGATCGGGCAGGCCGTGCGCACCGTGTCGGCGGGAAGGCGCTGCACAGCACTGGATTTCCGGCTCGCCGGCGCCTGATCCGCGCCCGCGCGGCAGGGCTCACAAAAAATGATCGATCAAATGAGTCACGAAGGTCACAGAGCTCTTCCGGTTACGGGTGCGAGGGGGCAGGATGAGCAAGTTAACGGCACTGAGTGCCGCCGATAAGCCCAATGGTCGACCCCGAGTGCACTCTCCTGCGCCAAATGGGGGATGGTAGAGACAGTCAGGGCAACCTCGAAGATGAGGCACAGAGTCGGTGAGGGAAGACGTGAGCGACAACTCTGTAGTAGTGCGGTACGGCGACGGTGAGTACACCTACCCGGTGATCGACAGCACCGTCGGTGACAAGGGCTTCGACATCGGGAAGCTCCGGGCCCAGACCGGTCTCGTGACCCTGGACAGCGGCTACGGCAACACCGCCGCCTATAAATCCGCGATCACCTACCTCGACGGCGAAGCGGGCATCCTCCGCTACCGCGGCTACCCCATCGAGCAGCTGGCCGAGCGCTCCACCTTCCTGGAGGTCGCCTACCTGCTCATCAACGGTGAGCTGCCGACCGTCGACGAGCTCACCTCGTTCAAGAACGAGATCACGCAGCACACGCTGCTGCACGAGGACGTCAAGAACTTCTACAAGGGCTTCCCGCGCGA
The DNA here is from genome assembly GCF_040296125.1 of Streptomyces sp. NPDC002265. Classification (NCBI taxonomy): domain Bacteria; kingdom Bacillati; phylum Actinomycetota; class Actinomycetes; order Kitasatosporales; family Streptomycetaceae; genus Streptomyces; species Streptomyces sp. NPDC002265. The sequence continues at coordinate 17,678 of NZ_JBEOWS010000192.1, forward strand.
CGCCCACCCGATGGCCATGCTGTCCTCGGTGGTCTCGGCGCTGTCCACGTTCTACCAGGACAGCCACAACCCGTTCGACGAGAAGCAGCGCAACCTCTCCACGATCCGGCTGCTCGCCAAGCTCCCGACGATCGCGGCGTACGCGTACAAGAAGTCGGTCGGTCACCCGTTCGTCTACCCGCGCAACGATCTCAGCTACGTCGAGAACTTCCTGCGCATGACGTTCTCGGTGCCGGCGCAGGACTACGAGCTCGACCCGGTCGTCGTCTCCGCGCTCGACAAGCTGCTGATCCTGCACGCGGACCACGAGCAGAACTGCTCGACGTCCACGGTCCGCCTGGTCGGTTCCTCGCAGGCGAACATGTTCGCGTCGATCTCGGCCGGCATCAACGCCCTCTGGGGCCCGCTGCACGGCGGCGCCAACCAGTCCGTCCTGGAGATGCTGGAGGGCATCCAGGCCAACGGCGGCGATGTCGACTCCTTCATCCGCAAGGTGAAGAACAAGGAGGACGGCGTCCGCCTGATGGGCTTCGGCCACCGGGTGTACAAGTCCTTCGACCCGCGCGCCAAGATCATCAAGGCCGCCGCGCACGACGTCCTCTCGGCCCTCGGCAAGTCCGACGAGCTGCTGGACATCGCGCTGAAGCTGGAGGAGCACGCGCTCTCCGACGAGTACTTCGTCGCGCGCAACCTCTACCCGAACGTCGACTTCTACACCGGCCTGATCTACCGCGCCATGGGCTTCCCGACCGAGATGTTCACGGTCCTGTTCGCCCTGGGTCGTCTGCCGGGCTGGATCGCCCAGTGGCACGAGATGATCAAGGAGCCGGGTTCCCGCATCGGCCGCCCGCGGCAGATCTACACCGGCGTCGTCGAGCGCGACTTCGTGCCGGTCGAGGAGCGCTGAGCCCCCCGTCAGGGGTCTGAGACAGCGGTCTGAGACAGCAGAAGGCGCCCTGCCGCCGGTCCCCCCACCGGCCGCGGGGGGGGGGGGCGTCCCCGAGGCCGGGGGGGGGTAACCCCCCCGGGGGCCGGCGGGGGGGGGTGGGCCG
>NZ_JBEOWS010000193.1:0-18527 GCF_040296125.1 Streptomyces sp. NPDC002265
GCTGAACCGGCGCCCGGTCGCCGGGGCCTACCGGGCGGCCGGGCGCGGAGTTCATCCGATCCGCGGCGCAGGGCCGACGGCACGGTCGGCGCGTGGACGGTGCCGGACCTGCTCGGGTCTCTGCCCCGGCACGGTGCCCGGGGTCGGCCGGTCCGCGCCCGTGTCCGTCGTGCGCAGCGTCGGTTCAGGAACCGTGCGCTGGTGGCCCGCCGGGCTCCGTCGATTCACCGGTGAGCTGCGGCTCGACGTCCACGACGCCCTCGACGGCGTGTGCGAGACGCACGGCGACCGAGATGAGTGAGGTGTCGCGGATGTGTCCGCGCAGGGTGACGACTCCCTCCTGAACGCTCACGTGGACGCCGTGGCTGAAGCCCGGGAACAGGCAGGACACCACCGTGCGGCGGACCTCGTCCTCGATTTCCTCGTCCGAGCGCAGGAAGACCTTCAGCAGGTCGGCGCGGCTGACGATCCCCTGGAGCATGCCGATGCCGTCGACCACGGGCAGCCGCTTGACGTGCCGGACGGCCATGATCCTCGCGGCCTGGGCGAGGGTGGCGTCGGGGTGGACGGTGACGGCGGGGGTGCTCATGAGTTCCCCCGCCGTGGTCGCGCCGGCCTTGGCGACATCGAGCAGGCGCCGGCGCTGCTGGGAGAGGCTCTGTTCCTCGTCGCGGAACTCCTCCTTGGGCAGCAGGTCGGCCTCGGAGACGACACCGACGACGCGTCCCTCGCCCTCCAGCACGGGCATGGCGCTGACCTTCCACTGCTCCATGGTCCGCACGATCTCCTTGAACGGCGCGTCGCGTCCGACGGCAACGACCGTCTGGCTCATCACGTCGCTCACGCTGTACGCAGTCCCGGTCATGTCCGGCCACCTCGTCTCGGGTCCGTGATCCGGCTCAGGTGGCCAGTCCGGCGCGGCGCGACCCCTGCGACTCCGGCACGGTCGGGGTGTCGTCCACCCGGTGGTGCAGCTCCGCGGAGACATCGACCACCCCGTCCACGCCCTGGCACAGGCGCACGACGACCGGGACGAGCGACTTGCGCTCGACGGTGCCCGTCAGGGACACCCGACCGTCGACGACCCGCACGGTGACCGCGCCGGGCGCGATCCCGAGCGTGCGCAGGAGCACCTCTCCCGAGATCTCCTCCCGGATGGCGCTGTCGCTCCGGAGGAAGACACGCAGCAGATCGGTCCTGCTGACGAGGCCGACCAGCCGGTCGGCCTCGTCGACCACCGGCAGCCGTTTGACGTGGTGGCGCTCCATGACCTGGGCGGCCTCCACCGCCGTCCACTGCGGCCTGGCCGTCACGGCCGGCCTGTGCATCAGTCCCTCGGCGGTCGTGGCCTGGGCCTTCGCGAGGTCGGCGGGCCCGGGATGCAGAAGCGGCAGCAGGCCCGCCGGATCGAGTTGGGCGGCCTCCTTGCACAGCAGGTCCGCCTCGGAGACCACGCCCACGGTGTGTTCCTCGTCGTCCACGACGGGTACGGCGGTGATGTCGTGTTCGGCGAGCAGCTTGGCGATCTCCTTGAAACCGGTGTCCCGGCACACCTTGACGACCGGTGTGGTCATGAGGTCGCTCACCGTCCGGTGCCACATGGCTCCCGCCTCCTAGTGTCGCGTGCGTTCCTCCTTCCACTCTCCGCCTTGCACGCGTGAGCCGCATGGGCCGAACGGCCCCGACGGCACGCGAGGCGGACGACGGTCTGCACCACGCGGTCAGGCCCGTAGCTCCGGGGAAGCCGCGGCGTGCGGGACCCGGCGGAAGGGGTGAGGCTGGATGAGAGCGGACGGAGGGCGGCGCGGAGATCACCTGGAGGCGCCATGAGCGGTGCGGACGGACGTCGACCGATCGTCGTGGGTGTCGAGCCCGACACCTCGAAACGGCTGGCTCTCGCCTGGGCCGCCGACGAGGCGGACCGGCGGGCTCTGCCGCTGCGGCTCGTGCACGCCCTGGGGGTGCCGTCCGGCGGATACCGGCCGGGGGAGGCGCGGCCGGCCTGGGAGCAGTGGAGCCAGGTGCTGCGGTCCGCAGGGGAACGGGTACTCGAGGATGCTGTCGCCTTTGTCGAGTCCCGGCGCCCGGCGGTGGAGGTGTCGGCGTCGCTGGTGGAAGGGGAGCCTGCGTGGGTCCTGCGGGAGGAGACGCCGAGCGCCTCGATGGTCGTGGTGGGCTCCTGGCACCTGAGCACCCGGCGCGAACTGTTCAGCTCCGCCTCGGTGGCGCTCCCGCTCACCGCGCACGCCACATGCCCGGTCGCGGTCGTCCCGGAACCGGAGCACGTCACACAAGAGCCCGCGTACTTCGTGGTCGGTGTCGACGGCAGCCCGCATTCCGTGGCGGCGGTGGATCTGGCGTTCGAGGAGGCGGCCCTGCGGGGTGCGGCCGTCAGAGCACTGTACGTGTGGCGTCCACCGCTCCTCGGTGTCCTGGACGAGGACGCCGTGCTGCGGGAGTGCCGTCGTGTGCTGTCCGAGACGGTCGCGGGCCGTACGGCGACGCATCCGGAGGTGGAACTGCACCACGAGGTCGTCCGCGGCCACCCGGTGCGGGTCCTGACGCAAGCCTCGGAGCACGCCCTGGGTCTGGTCGTGGGGACTCGCGGGCATGGCGGGTTCACGGGCATGCTGCTCGGCTCGGTGAGCCAGGGAGTGCTGCACCACGCCCGCTGCCCCGTCGTCACCGTCCCCGTGTGAGGGCCTGTACGGCCCCTATCCTTGCCCCGCACGGCCCTGGTGGCATCCGCCGGATCGGCACAGGGTGACAAGGTGCCGTGGATTCTCTGGCGGCGTACCGGCGAGACGGCCGCCGCAATCTTGGAGCCTGCTGTGGAAGCCTCACCCAAGACCCTCCGCGCGATCCGGTCGGTGACATCGGTGACACCGGCGACGCGGCCCGGGTCGCCTCACGGGTCCGTGTGATGCGCACCGGTACGGATCCGTCGAGGACCGCGGAGCAGGGCTCGGCGGTCGGTGACACTTCTGCTTCCGTTCCGGCTGCTGCGGTACGACAGCTCGCCGCCGCCGATGTCTTCTGCGCGTTGGACACCTCACGGCGTGGGCTCACCCCCGCACAGGCGGCGGCGAGGCTGGAGCGGTACGGGGCGAACGAACTGCCGCAGGTCCGACACCGCCCGGTCTGGCGGGAGTTGGGCGCGCAGTTCATGGACCTCTTCGCGGTGGTCCTGCTGGTTGCCTCGGCGATCACCTTTCTGGCGTACGGCCTTCAGCAGCCGCGTGAGGCGGGCACCTTGCAACTGGCGACGGCCATCCTGGCCGTCGTCGTGCTGAACGCCGCCATCGGTTTCGCGCAGGAGTACTCGGCGGAGCGCACGGCGCAGGCCTTGGCGGCGATGGTGCCGCACGCCTGCCGGGTGCTGCGCGGCGGGCAACGGCTGGAGGTGCCCGCCCGGAACCTGGTGCCCGGGGACGTGGTGGCGCTGGAGGCCGGGGACGCCGTGCCGGCGGACTGCCGGCTGGTCGAGGCGCACGAACTGAAGGTCAACAACGCTCCGTTGACCGGAGAGAGCAACGCTGTGGGCCGCACGACCGATCCGGTGGCTGAAGGGCCCGCGCTGGAGTCCCGCAACTGCGCCTTCATGGGGACGGACGTGGTCGCCGGATCCGGGCGTGCCGTGGTCGTCGCCACGGGCGCGTCCACCGAGTTCGGGCGGATCTACCGGCTGGCCGCCGCCGCACCGCGCCAGAAGACCCCGCTTCAGCACCAGGTGGCCGTCATGGCACGTCGGGTGGCGGGGGCGGCCCTGGCGACCGGGGCCCTGATGTTCGTCGTACGGCTTCCCACGGGCGAGTCCGTCCTGCCGGCGTTCGTGTTCGCCCTGGGAGTGATGGTGGCGCTGGTGCCGGAAGGGCTGCCCGCCACCCTGTCGGTGTCCCTGGCGATCGGCGTACGGCGGATGGCGCGGCGTCAGGCTCTGATCAAGCAACTGCTGGCGGTGGAGGCGCTCGGATCGACCACCGTGGTGTGCACCGACAAGACCGGGACGCTCACCCAGGCGGAGATGACCGTCATCCGGGTGTGGGCGGACGGGGTGACCCATGACGTGACGGGTGTCGGCTACGCCCCGCGCGGGGAGGTCGGCGCCGCGGCGTCGGTGAGTGAGCTGCTCAGGGTGGCCGGCCTGTGCTGCGACGCCCGGCTGGTGCCGCCGGCGGGCCCTCAGGACCGCTGGCGGGTGCTCGGCGACACGACCGAGGGAGCGCTGCTCGTGGTGGCGGCCAAGGCCGGTGTGGACCTGGACGCGGAGGCGGCTGCGACCCCGCGGGTGACGGAGTTCCCCTTCGACTCGGACCGCAAGCTGATGACCACCGTCCACCGGACCGCGACGGGCCACCAGGCCTGCGTCAAGGGAGCTCCCGGGGAGGTGCTGGCGCGCTGCACCGACACGGAGCGTGCCGGAAGGCAGGAGCCGCTGACCGAGCGGGACCGGGCGGCGGTCGTCGCGGCGGGCGACGAGCTCGCCGCCCAGGGGCTGCGGGTGCTGGCCGTCGCACGGCGTGAGGTCGACGGGCCCCACCCCGTGCAGGAGGACGCGGAGTCCGGTCTGACCCTCCTCGGCCTGGTGGGCATGCTGGACCCGCCGCGCCCGGAGGTCACCGACGCGGTCGCCGCCTGCCGCCGGGCCGGCATCCGTATCGTGATGGTCACCGGGGACCACCCGCTGACCGGTGAGGCCGTGGCCCGCCGGGTGGGGATCGTCCGGCGGCCAGATCCGGTCGTGGTGACCGGGTCCCGGCTCGACGCGATGGACGACGACCGGCTCGACGCGCTGCTCGCCGAACCGTCCGAACTGCTGCTGTGCAGGGTCAGCCCGGAGCACAAGATGCGCGTGGTCACCGCGTTCCAGCGGCGGGGCGAGGTGGTGGCGGTCACCGGGGACGGTGCGAACGACGCTCCCGCGCTCAAGCACGCGGACATCGGTGTGGCGATGGGGGCCGGGGGCACCGACGTGGCCCGCGAGGCGGCCGCGATGGTTCTGCTGGACGACTCGTTCGCCTCCATCGCGGCGGCGGTACGTCTCGGCCGCGCCGTCTACCAGAACATCCGCAAGTTCCTCGTCTATCTGTTCAGCCACAACATCGGCGAGCTGGTCCCGATCCTCGCGGCCACCTTCGCGGGATTCCCGTTGGTGCCCATCAGCGCGGTGCAGATCCTCGCCATCGACCTGGGCTCCGACGTACTGCCCGCCCTGGCCCTGGGTGCCGAGCCGCCCGAGCCCGACGTCATGGACCGTCCGCCGCGCTCCCGCCGGGAGCGGCTGTTCTCGGCAGCCGTGACGGGACGGATCCTGTTCCTCGGCGGCATCCAGGCGGCCTGCGTCACCGCCGTCTTCTTCGAGCACGTCGTCGCCTCGGGGATCCCGTTCGACGACTTCACCAAGGACACGCCCGTCTACCGTGAGGCGATCACCATGGTCCAGGCGGGGATCGTGCTCAGCCAGTTCTTCAACGCGCTCGCCGTGCGCACCGACCGGCAGAGCATCCTGAAGGTGGGGCTGCTGTCCAATCCCGCCCTGCTCGCAGCGGGCTGCTTCGGCGTCGCCCTCATGGCCGCGATCAGCTACCTGCCCCTGCTGCAGACCGTCTTCAACACCGCCGCGCTCGACGCCGCCGACTGGGCCGTCCTGGCCGCACTCGGCACCCTGCCCCTGTGCGCGGACGAGATCCGCAAGGCGTGGCTGCGCCGACGCGACGCTTGTCGGAAAGGAGCCCCACGGTGAAAGTGATCGTCGTCGGCTGCGGGCGGGTGGGGGCAGGTCTCGCCGCTCTGCTCGCCTCCGAAGGGCACGACGTCGAGGTCGTCGACCGGCGCCCCGAAGCCGCCCGGCGGCTCCCCGACAGCCCCCGCATCCGCTTCCACGAGGGCAACGGCTTCAGCCGGGCCGTCCTGGAGGCCGCCGGGATCGAACACGCGGACGCCTTCGTCGCCGTCACCTCCGCCGACAACAGCAACATCGTCAGCGCCCGCACGGCGAAGGACACCTACCGGGTCCCGGTCGTCCTCGCCCGCAACTACGACCCGAGGCGCGCCGACATCTACCACGACCTCGGCATCCCCACCATCGCCGGCGTCCGCTGGACCGTCCATCAGCTCCACATGATGCTGTTGCACCGCCACCTCAGCCCCGAACTCGGCTTCGGCAACGGCGAGACCCTCCTCGTCCGCTCGGAGATGCCCGCCTACCTTGTCGGCCGACGGCTGACCGAGTTCGACGTCGACGGCGAGATCCGCGTGGTCGAGGTCACCCGCGCGGGCCGCTCTCTCATCCCCGCGCACGGCACCCCCGCGCAGGCGGGCGACCTGGTCACCTTCGCCGTCGCCGCGACCGCGCTCGGAAGGTTGCGCGGCTTCCTCGACAAGGAGCTGGGAACGTGAACGTGCTCATCGCCGGCGCGGGACGGCTCGGCAGCCAGATCGCCCAGGTGCTCGCCGCCGCGCGCAACGAGGTCACCCTCATCGACAACGACGACGACCGCTTGGCCGAACTCGAAGGCCGCGTCCCGGTGCGGCTGGTGCCGGGCGACGCCTGCGAGCGGACCCTGCTGGAGCACGCCGGCGCCCTGACCGCCGACCTCGTCGTCGCGACCACCGGCGACGACGAGGACAATCTCGTCATCAGCCTCCTCGCCAAACGGCAGTTCTCGGTGCCCCGCGTCGCCGCCCGCGTCAACGACGCGGACAACGCCTGGCTGTTCGACGAACGCTGGGGCATCGACGTCGCCGTTCCTTCCGCCACCCCGCTGATCTCCCTCATCGAGGAGGCCACCGGCGCCACCGACACGGTGGCGCTGCTGCGGCTCAGCAAGGCCGGCGTCGAGGTCATCGAAACGGCCATCACGCAGCAGTCCAGGACCGTGGGCCGGCCCCTGGGGGACGTCGTGCTGCCCGAGGGGACCGTCGTCGCCACCATCGTCCGCGGCGGACAGCCGACGGTGCCGGACCCGGCGGAGCGGCTGCGCGTCGGTGACGAACTCCTCCTCGTCTCCCACACGGCGACCGAGCAGGAGATCCACGCCGCCTTCCAGTGACCCTCACCGCACGGTGGACCGAGCCGCCCAACGTCTGCGTACGCCGTCCTCGTGCTCGGCCTGTTCCAGGGCCAGGTCGGCCCGGCCGAGCGCCTCCCGCAGGCGGGGGATCCAGTGGCGTCGCAGGGCGCGGACGCGGTGCCGGGTGCTTGCCACCTCCGCGCCGACGCTTTCGGCGGCCGTGCGGGCGGCCGCGTACTCGGCGGCGGCCCGCACGGCGCGGGCGTACGCGGTCTCGGCGTGCACGAGAGCCGTGTTGGTGGGGGCGGCTGCGGTGGGCGGACGGGCGGAGACGGACACGGAGGCCCTTGCCGGGTGGCGTACGCCCATGGAGGTGGTCCAGTCGACCGTGACGTCGGCGGGAGGAATGCCCGCGGCAGCCGCGTCGAGGGCGTCCTCCCCGCTCAGGAGCAGCCCCCGCAGCAGCCAGTGATCGGCGTCGAGCAGCAGGTCGCGCCAGACGCCGGAGGCCGCCTCCGCCGCGCTCACCAGCCGCTCGTGCTCGGAACGCAGGACGCGGAGCTTCTGCTCCAGGAGGTCGGCGCCGCGCTCGGCGACATCGAGTCTGTGCCGCAGACGCAGCCGTCCAGCCCGGCCGGGTGGCGTACGGCGGGTGCCGGTCATCGGGACGCCTCCGTGTCCGGGGCGTCCTGCGCGTCACGGGCGTCGAGGAGGCGGGCCGGGAGCATGGACAGCTGACTGCGGGGCAGCGTGAGCAGGGCCCGCCAGCCGCGTTCCAGCGCGTCGTCGAGGTCGCGCGGCTCGTCGCTCGGCTGGTCGGCGAAGTCCCGCAGGAACGCCTCGTCGAAGTCCAGGTAGCGGCGGTCCGTGGGGCTCAGCGCCGCCTCGCCGACCAGGTCCGCGAGGTCCCGGAGCTGCCGGGCCCGGGCCAGGGCAGCCAGCAGCTGGGCCGCGACGTCGACATGGTCGTCGCGGGTGCGACCGGGCCCTGCGCCCTTGCGCATCAGCCGGGAGAGCGAGGACAGCGCGTCCAACGGCGGATACACACCCCGCGCGTGCACCGAGGGCGAGAGCACGATCTGCCCCTCGGTGATGTACCCGGTCAGGTCGGGAACCGGGTGCGTGATGTCTCCTGCGGGCATGGTCAGCACGGGCAGCACCGTGACCGAGCCGGGCCGGTCCCGGACGCGTCCGCAGCGCTCGTACAGGGAGGCCAGGTCGCTGTAGAGATAGCCGGGGTAGGCACGACGGGCGGGGATCTCCGCACGGGCGGCCGACACCTCGCGCAGTGCCTCGGCGTACGTCGTCATGTCGGTCATCACCACCAGGACGTGGCTTCCTTCCACGAAGGCGAGGTGCTCGGCGACGGTGAGGGCGATCCTCGGGGTGAGGATCCGTTCGATCACCGGGGCGTCGGCGGTGTTCAGCAGCAGGACCAGTTCCCCGGCCGCCGACCGCTCCTCCAGAGCGTCCCGGACGAAGGAGGCGTCCGCGTGGGTGAGGCCCATGCCCGCGAACACGACACTGAACGCCTCGCCGGCGGTGGTGGCCTGCGCGGCGATCTGGGCCGCCAGCTCCAGATGCGGCAGCCCGGCCATCGAGAACACAGGCAGCTTCTGCCCCCGTACGAGGGTCGTCAGGGCGTCGACGGCCCCGACGCCCGTGAGTACCGGCTCGGACGGCGGCTCGCGCCGTACGGGGTTGACGGGAGCGCCGCCGACCTCGGCCGTGCAGGCACCGAGGACGGGTGGGCCGCCGTCGAGGGGCTCGCCCCGGCCGTTGCAGACCCGGCCCAGCCAGTCCGTGCCGACCGGGACGCGCAGCGGGCTGCCGGAGAAGGCCACACGGACACCCTCCGGGTCCATGCCGGCCGTCCCCTCCAGCACCTGCACGACGGCCAGGCCGCGGTCGGCGTCCAGGACCACGCCGTGGAACCGCTCACCCGAGGCGAGGGTGATCAGCGCGTACTCGTCCCAGCCGACCCCCGACACGCCCTCGACGACCGCGAGCGGGCCCCGCAGCTCACGTACCGCCGTGTACTCGATCCCGCCGAACGCACTCACGACCGCACCTCACCCAGCCTGGCGAGCATGGCATCCCGGCTCGCCACCACCTGCTCCGCATCGTGCGGGCCGGTGTCCTCCCGGGCGCGCACCAGCGGACCGAAATCGATCTCCTCGACCGAGGCCGCGGGCACACCGCAGTCCACCAGCGCGCGGCAGCGCTCGGCGACCGCCAGCACGGCGTCGGCCAGGGCCGCCGTCTTCTCCGGCCCGCAGTACGCGTCCTGCTCCGACAACGCGCTCTGCTGCAGCACGCCCTCCCTGACCAGCCGCCCCGCGAGCACGCCGATCCGCTCCCGCGCGGGCAGGGCCGCGATGCCGATCAGGTCCACCAGATCGGCCAGCCGGTCGGCCTCCGCCAGCACCGCCCCCACCCGCTCGCGGCGCCGCTCCCAGCCGGAATCACCGCCCGCCCGGTGTCCGGCGGCGAGGACCGGCACGTCCCGGGAGAAGGACCCCGACCAGGACACCGCCGGGTAGTGGCGGGCGTACGCCAGATCGCGGTCGAGGGTCCACAGGCACCGCACGAAACGCTCGGTGTGCGCGGTCACCGGTTCGGTCAGGTCCCCGCCGGGCGGCGACACCGCTCCGATCACCGTCACCGATCCACGGTCCCCGCCCAGCGTGGTCACGGCGGCGGCCCGCTCGTAGAAGGCCGCGATCGCCGAGGCCAGCCCGGCCGGGTAGCCCTCTTCCGCGGGCAGCTCGCCGGTCCGGGAGGCGAACTCGCGCAGTGCCTCGGCCCACCGGGAGGTCGAATCGGCGATGACCACCACGTCCAGGCCCATGTCCCGGAAGTACTCGGCGACCGTCACCCCCGTGTACACACTCGCCTCCCGGGCCATCATCGGCATGTTGGAGGTGTTGGCGATCGTCACCGTGCGGTCGGCGAGACGTCCGCCCGTCCGCGGGTCCCGCAGCTCCGCCAGCTCCGTGATGACGTCGGCCATCTCGTTGCCGCGCTCCCCGCAGCCGACGTAGACGATGACGTCCGCGTCGCACCACTTGGCGATCTGCTGGAGCAGCATGGTCTTGCCCGTGCCGAACCCGCCCGGCACCGCCACCGTGCTGCCCCGGACGACCGGGAAGAGGAGGTCGACCACCCGTTGCCCGGTGTTCAGGGCCTCGTGGCTGTCGACGCGCTCCCGCACCGGACGGGGCCGGCGCACCGGCCACCGGGTGCCGACGGTCACCTCGGTGCCGCCGACGACGGCCGCCACCGCGTCCCCCGTAAGCCCTCCGGCGTCGGAGATCCGCTCCACGACACCCCCGCAGCCGGGGGGCACCAGGACCTTCACCTTTACTGGTCCCGCGTCGCGGATCTCCCCGAGGGCCTGTCCCTCGCAGACTTCTTCGCCCTGCGCCACCGACGGAGCGAAGGTCCAGGAGTGTGCCTCGACCGTGGCGGTCCGGATGCCGGGCACCAGCCAGTCGCCGGCGCCGGACAGCGGACGCAGCAACCCGTCGAAGATCCCGCCGAGCAGTTCCGGACCCAGCCGCACGGACAGGGGCCGTCCCCGCGGTGTCGCCGTCTGCCCGGGAGCGAGTCCGCCGGTGTACTCGTACGCCTGCACGGTGACCACGCCGCCGCTGATGGCCACGACCTCCCCGGGCAGCCCGGCGGGGCCGATCGAGACCAGGTCGTACATCGCGGTGCCGCGCGTGTACTCCACCTCCACCAGCGGCCCGGTGACACGCAGGATCCGGCAGGCGGCCGGTCTGCGCGTCCCGCCGGACTCCGTCACGGCTCCCACAGGGTCCCCACCTCCCGTCCCATCCGGTCCAGGGCGCGGTCCGCCAGCGTGGCCAGCGACAGATCGACCCGGCGCCCGGGCGCGGCGGCGATCACACCCCCGCCGGGGTGCTCGGTCACCGCGGTGCCGGGACCCAGGAGGACGCGGGCCCGCTGCTCCAGCCGCTTGCACAGGCTCGGGTAGTCGGTGGTCCGGCGCAGTTCCCCGACCCGTTCGGCGGTCTCGCGGCGCAGTGTCTCGTACGCCTCCCGGCGCGTGGTGAGGGTGCGGAATCTGGCCTTCCGACGGGCTCGGACGAGGAGATCACGGGCCGCTGCCGCACCGTCGGCCTCGCCCTGCCGACGGGCCTCGTCGAGAATCTCCCGGGCTTCGGCGCGGGCCCGGTCGAGCAGGGCGGCAGCCTCCCGCTCGGCGCGGGCCAGTACCGCCTGCTCGTCGGCGTGAGCGGCTCGCAGCAACTCTGCCCGGACCGGGCCGAGCCCTTGCGTCGGCCGGTCGGAGGGCGGGGTGGTCATGGCGGCATCACGGCGATCAGTGGGCGGCCGCCCGTGGGCGCGCCCGGTTCCGGACCCAGCGCCTCGGCCGCCGCGGCGGTCAGGACCACCAGCTCCACATCGTCGGGCAGGCTCCGCCAGCCCCGGCGTACGGCCTCGGGGGCGTCCGCGGCCAGGACGACCACGCCGGCGAGGGCCAGACCGGCCACCCGGGACCGCTCGCCGAGGGCGGCGACGCGCCCCACCATCACGCCTTCCCGATCAGGATGACCGCCACGACCAGTCCGTAAATCGCTATGCCCTCGGCCAGACCGACGATGACCATCGCCCGGCCGAAGAGTTCGGGCCGCTCGCTGAGCGCCGCGAGGGCCGCCGCTCCGGTGTAGGCGACGGCGACCCCCGCCCCGATCGTCGCCCCGGCCACCGCGATCGCCGCGCCGATCAGGGCCGCAGAGCCCGCCCCCGAGTCGTGGGCCGCCGTCGTGGCGGCCTGGGCGGATCCACCGCCGAACGTCAGGGCCAGCACCACGGCAGCAGCCACCAGAAGCACGGCGTCTGCGGCGACCGTCCACCACAGGGCCCTGCCGCCCGACCGCCGCAGCACGAGCCGTACGGCGACGAATCCCGCCAGGACCAGGGGCAGGGCCAAGAACCAGGTGATCACGACTGCTCCTTCCTCACCGGGCCGGCGGTCACCCCGGCCGGGGCCGGACCCAGGACGTGCTCGACGGGCAGCCGCCAGGGCCTGAACGGGCGCCCCTGTCCCTCGAAGAGCCGGGAGAACAGTTCGTAGAACTCCAGACGCAGCGCCTGAACGCCCGCCACGAGCGCCTCCAGCGCGAACGTCAGGACGTTGCCCACGACAAACACCAGCGACGCGCCGACGACTCCGGCCGGGCCCTGGCCGGCGAGCGCCGTCGTGCCGTCCCAGACGATCGCGCCGAGCGCGGCGTGCGTCAGGCCGAAGGCCGCGAGCCGGGCGAAGGACACCACGTTGGAGCCGAGCCGGACGACCGCGTCGAAAAGCTGGATCCCGGTCTGCACCGCCCCGCCCGGACCACCGGCCGTCTCCGCGTACAGTCCGGCCCCGGCCAGCGCCAGGCCGGTGAGGGCGATCGCGGCCCCCGCCGACGCGTACGCCACCGCGCCGAGCCACGCGGCCCCGGCGACGGCGGCGAGGCCCAGATAGAGCGCCGCCCCCGCGACGCCGGTCGTGGAGTACAAAGCTGCCGCCGGTCCGCCTTCTCGCCAGCGGTTCACGATCCCGGCGGCGTAGGCGGCAGCCAGCAGCACAGCACCGAGCCCGACGGCGGTGGCCAGCAGCCGCGTCGGTTCCTCCAGCGGCCGCAGCCACAGCACGGGCAGCACCCCGGTCGGGCCGAAGAACTCGCCGTACGCCACCCCGGCGAGTGTCGCGGCCACCCCGGCACCGGCCACGAAAGGCCACAGCGAGCGCAGTGCCGCCGTCCGGCGCGGCCGGCCCGCGCGCAGGAGGAGAGCGACGACGACCAGCAGCAGTCCGTGCCCGGCATCGCCGAACATCAGGCCGAACATCACCACGTAGACGACGCCTGCCGGGAGCGTGGGGTCGAGGTCGGCGTAGGGCACGGTCCCGTAGGTGCTGACCAGAGGCGTGAAGGAGCGGCGCACAGGCATCGTGCGCAGTGCGGTGCGGGCGCCTGTCAGCAGGGTCGGCGGATCGACGCCGCGCGGAGCCCGCAACGGCACGAGTGCTCCTCCGACCCCGGCGACGCGCGCCGCCGTGGTGCCCACCTCCGTCTCGGGGCACCAGCCGGCCAGTGCGGCGACCTCGCCGTGCCGGACGGCGCTGCCGAGGCGTTCCTCCAGTTGCGCCTCACCCGCCAGCAAGTCGGCTCTGCCCGCGCGTTCCAGGGCGTCCAGGTCCGGCGGGGACTCGCTGAGGACCGCTCGAGCCGGCTCGCCGCGCAACCGCTGCAGACGCCTCGTCGCGGGCCCGTGGACCTCCGGCCCGCCGTCCCCGGGCAGGTCGATCTCGACGCAGCCCGCCTCGGCGATCCGCACCAGGCTTTCCCGCAGCGTCCGCTCGGGGGCCACGACCGCCACCCTGCGCATCCGGACCGGGATCGCCGCCTCAGCCCGGACCATCGGGCTCCTCCGCTGCCGGCCGTTCACCCGGTCCGCGGCCCCGGGCGGCCAGTTCCAGCGCGCCACGGGTCCGCCACGCGTCGGCCGACAGCAGGGCCACGGCCCCCACCACGGGCCCCGGGCCGAAGGAGGACCGGCGCAGCAGCTCCCGGCTGTCGCGCTCGACCGTGTCCCACCAGCGCGCCTCGGCCCGCCACAGGTCAGCCGCCTCGTCCACGTCCTTCAGCAGCCGGCGCGTGTCGGCGGGCAGCGCCTGCCGGAAGTCGGCGTACGACCCCGCCCCCACCGCCCGGGGGCCGAGCAGACGGGCGGTCCGCCGGACGGATTCGTCCGGCAACCGGCGCCCGACGACGAACACCTCGCGGCCGAACAGCAGAGCGAGCCGGGCCGCTGCCCAGCGAGCCGCGTCGGGAACGGTGACCGAGAGGCGTACGGCCGCGGAGACCCGCATGCCGGTGGCGACCGCGGCGGGGGAGTCGCCCCCGGGGTCGCCCCAGTCGGAGGCCGCCAGCGCGGTGCGCAGCTCCGACGGCGTGCGGGTGCGGGCGAGCCGGGACCAGGCGATCGCCAGTGCACCGAGGCGGTAGGGCGGGAGGAAGGGGTGTTCCGTGTCTGCCGCGATCTCTCTCAGATGGTGTTCCGTGTTGGAGATCTCGAATCCCGCGGCGAGCGCCCGGACGGCCTGGGCACCGGTGGCGGGCTGCCAGCCGGCGAGGACCCGGAGATGCCACAGCAGTGCCGCCGAGACGGCCCGCTGGGCCTCGGCCGGTGTCGCACCAGGGATGACATGGCGCCGGTAAGGGGTGACCGCCAGCCGGCGCAGGGCGTCGTCGAGGGTGCGGCAGGCGGCCACCTGCCCGATGCCGTCGGGGCCCAGGCATCTGGTGCGCAGAGCCCGTGCCCGTGCCACTCCGGCCACCCAGCCGGCGCCCATCAGGAACCCGCCTCCGGCGACGTGTGCAGTTCCGGCTCCGCCGTGATGTCCGCCAGCACCAGCGCGAGCGCCCGCTCGGCCAGCGCGGGCGTCCGGCCGGTGGCCCGGTCGCGCACCGCGGCCGCCTCACGCTCCGCGCCCGCGAGCAGTTCCGCGGCCTGGGCCTCGGCGGCTCGCAGCGACCGCTCGGCGGCCTCCTCACGCGCCTGGAGGGCTTTTTCACGCGCCTCGGTCAGGATCTCGTCGGCCAGGGCCTCGGCCTCGTGCAGGCGTGCCGCAGCGGCGGCTTCGGCACGCTCGCGCACGCCCAGGGCGTCCGCCTGGGCCTGCTCGAGCAGGGCCAGGGGCGGTGTGAGTTCCGCGCGCAGTTCGGCGGAACGGTCCGCGGGGACACCGCCGGAAGTCGCCCGGCCGGGCGATGCCGCCGGTCGGAACCGCGTCAGAAAGCCCCGGAATCCCGTCATGAGGTCACCTCTTGGGCCCAGTCCCCGCCTTCCCAGTCTCCTTGGTGAGCGGTGATGTGTCGCGTCACGCTGGCCCTCCCTCGGCCGGGGCCGCGCCCGGAGGCCGCGGGTGCCGATCGATGCGAGACTGAGCCCGTAGGTGACGGCACCCCCGGGAGGCAGCCGTGAGCGACTTCGAGCACCGCTCGGCGGAGAAGGCAGCCCGCAGCACCATGCCGGGCCGCCCCTGGACACCTCAGGAGGAACCGCGGCAGGACGTGCTGCGCCGCTACCTCGCGGCAGTCGCCGGCGCCGCGTCGGCGCGGAGCTCCGAACCGACCGGCGAGGAGGCGAGTCCGGCGCCTCCCGCGTCGGCTCCCCGCACCCCGGCCGTGCCCCGCGTGCGGGACGTCATGCAGGTGCCCGCGGCCTCGGTCCCCGGCGACATGCCCTTCCTCGACGTGGCGCACACACTCGCCCGTGAACAGGTCAACGCCCTACCGGTGGTCGACGCGGACGACCACGTGATCGGGGTTGTCTCCGAGTCGGACCTGCTGGCCAAGGCCGCTGTCCTGGCGGAGCCACGCCGGCACGGCCCCGTCGGCAGGCTGTGGCAGCACCGCCTGTACGACAAGAGTCATGGGGACACGGCCGCCACCCTGATGACCTTCCCTGCGGTCACCGTCCACCCGGCGTCGCGTGTGTCGGACGCGGCCTGGACAGCGGCCCACGCGCGCTTGAGGCGGCTCCCCGTGACGGACCTTCACGGTCGGCTCGTCGGCGTGGTCAGCCGACAGGACCTGCTGCGCGCCCTGATCCGTGACGACAGCGAGATCCAGGCCGAGGTGGAGTCCCTTGTGGGGCGCCACCTGGTGGATCCGCGTGGCGTCGAAGTGACCGTGCGCAACGGCGTGGTGACCTTGACGGGGCGGCTGGACAAGGATCTCGTCCCCGAGCTGCTGGCGCCGGTGCGGGACATCGACGACGTGGTCGAGGTCGTCGATGCCATCGTGGTGGTGTGAGCGGACAGAGTCCGCCCGGCGGTCCGTTCTCGCAGGCACTGGAGCTCTGCCGGGGCGCTCTCATGGGGCGAGGGAGAAGTAGTTCTCCTCCTCCTGCGTGAAGTGCAGCCGCAGGACGGTGTGGAGACCGTAGAGGCAGGAACGCAGGTCGTCGAGTTGTTCGGGGGCCAGGCCCCCGCCGGCGTGCGCGAGTGCGAGGTGGGTGGCGATGCGGCGCGAGAGGCGTTCGATCTCGGTGTGGGCGCGGCTCATGGGGGCGGTGGCCTCGGGGCCGCCCAGGGTGGGGGCGAGCGCGGGATAGAGTTCGTGTTCTTCGGCGTGCTCATGGGGCAGCAGCCGTTCGACGAGCAGACGGTGGGTCTCCTGCACAGCGGTGAGCGCTGCGGGGCCGGGAGCGTCGGAGAGGCGATCGGCCGCGTCGCGTACGGCGTCGAGGACGTCCTGAAGGTCCTGGTGTTCGTCGGCGAAGCGGTGGATGAGGGCTTCGGCGGCGGGGGTGACGGCGGGGTGCGCGGCCTGGCCGACGCGCAGCGCACGCAGGGCATTGAGGATGACGGCGACGTCGATGCCTTCCTGGAGCAGCGCGCCGACGGCGGGCGGGAGCAGGCCGACGGCGGCCGCGGCCATGGCGGCCAAGGACATCAGCATGCCGCCCATGGCACTCTGGACGGCGATGCGGCGGGCGCGCTGGGCGATGGCGACGGCGTCCGCGAGGCGGTCGACGCGGTCGGTGGTCAGGACGATGTCGGCGGCCTCGGAGGAGGCGGTGGAGCCGCGCGCGCCCATGGCGACACCGATGTCGGCGGCGGCCAGGGCCGGGGCGTCGTTGACGCCGTCGCCGACCATCACCGTGACGGCGTTCTCCCGTTCGGCGCGGACAGCGGCCACCTTGTCGGCGGGGCTGAGCTCGGCCCGCACGCCGTCCAGACCGAGGACGGCGGCGGCCTCCTGGGCAGGGGTGGCGCGGTCACCGGTGAGCATCAGCAACCGCCGGAAGCCCGCCGCGCGCAGGTGGCGCAGGGTACGCGGGGCGTCGTGGCGCAGGGGGTCGAGCAGCAGGACGGCGCCGGCCGGCGCTCCGTCGAGGGTGAGCCAGGCGACCGTCGCGCCGTCGAGAAGGGCGCGGTTGTCGACCGACCTGGCCCAGGCGGGCCGTGCGGGGTCGGGGTCGAGGCGCCCGACGGACACGCGGTGTCCGTCCACGATGCCGGTGGCGCCCCGGCCGGGTTCTTCCGTGACGTCCGTCGGGGCGGTCAGTCCCAGTCCGCGTTCTCTGGCGGTGTCGACGATGGCCTGTGCCAGGACGTGGGGCGAGTACTGGTCGAGTGAGGCCGCCAGACGCAGGACGTCCGCAGGCTTCAGACCGGGGGCGGCGGTGACGTCGAGGACGCGCGGACGGCCTCGGGTGAGGGTACCGGTCTTGTCGAGCAGCAGAGTGCGGGCGCGGCCGAGGTTCTCCAGTGCGCCGCCGTCACGGACGACCACGCCCAGACGGGAGGCACGGGAGAGTCCGGAGACGATCGCGACCGGGGCGGCAAGCAGCAACGGACAGGGTGTGGCGACCACCAGGACGGCGACCGCCCGGACGGCGGAGCCGCTGATCAGCCACGCCAGTCCCGCGACGACGAGGGAGAGCGGCAGGAACCAGGCGGCGTAGCGGTCGGCCAGCCGCACGACGGGCGCGGACTCGGCTCCGGCCTGCCGGGCCAGCTGCACGATCCGCGCGTAGGTGCTCTCCCGCTCGACGGCGGTGGCGCGCAGTTCGAAGGCACCGCCGGCGTTGACCACACCGCTGCGCACTCCATCGCCCTGGAGCCGCTCGACCTGCACCGCTTCACCGGTGAGCACCGATTCGTCGAGGACGGCGGCAGCGCTTTCCACGCGGCCGTCGACGGGCACGACGTCACCGGGACGCACGACGAGCAGGTCACCGACGACGACCTGTTCCAGCGGTACTGCGGCCACTCCCGCACCTGTGCGCCGGTGTGCCGAGCGCGGCGCGTGGTCGAGCAGGGCGCGCAGGTCGTGGGAGGCGCGCCGTTGGGCCGCGGACTCCAGAGTCCGCCCGGTGGCGAGCATCAGAGCGATCAGAGCACCGGCCAGGAACTCGCGCACGGCCAGGGTCCCGCCGAGTGCGAGCACGGCGATCAGGTCCACGCCGGCCCGTCCGTGCCACAGTGCGGCCAGCACCCACCACACTGCGGGCACGACGGCGGCCACGGTACCGAGAGCCCAGAACAGGTCGGCGAGGTCCGGGGCGCCGACGATCCAGGCGATGCCGCCGCCGGCGAGGGCGGCGGCCGTCACGGCCAGGAGAGCGGGTTCGCGCCGTCGGGACGCGCCAGGGGCGGCCAGGCGGTGCAGTCGCACTGCGAGAGCTGAGTCGTTCATCGAACACCTCGATGGATCCGGCATGGCGCCCCCCGGATCGGTCTCCCTCCATCCCATCGCGGCATCCGGTAGTGAGGGAAGGGGACGTCCGGCCCTGTTTCCGGGCCGGACGGACAGCGTGGGAGACCTTCAGAAGAAGCTGAGAGGTTCCTGTGCCTGGCTGACGCGCCCGATCGACACACGGAACCCCTACCTGCTGGAGGATTTCGCAGATGAGCCTGTTCAACGGCCTGCCCGCTCACATACTGCTCGTGCATTTCGTCGTGGTCCTCGTTCCCCTGACCGC
>NZ_JBEOWS010000194.1:0-18460 GCF_040296125.1 Streptomyces sp. NPDC002265
CCCGGGCCCCCCCCCCCCCCCCGGCCCGCGCCGGGGCCCCGCGCCCCCGCCGGGGGGGGGGGCGCCGCCGGGCCGCCCCCCCCCCACCACAGCAGGGTGCCCGGCCGGCCCTTGAACGGCCCGCGCACCTCTGAGGTGATCCAGCCGCCGTAGAAGTCGCCCTCCTGCGCCGTGACGTCCTCTCCGGCGACCGTGCAACGGTCCATGCGGCTTGGGTAGAAGGCGAAGTAGTCCTTGAGGGCCGTGAAGCCGGGTTCGGGACGGGGATAGCTCCAGGCGGCGTCGGCGCGTACGTCGTCTCCCACGACGACGTCCCAGTAACGGGCCGAGCCCTTCCACTCGCACCAGGTCCGGCCCGAGAGCGCCGGGATCAGCAGCTCCGTACGGACGTCCGCCGGAGGGATGTAGAACACCGGCGGATGACTGGTCTCCAGTACCCGGACGGACTTCCGGGTCTCCGCCACCACCTGGCCCGCGCACTCGACCCGCACGACGCGGTCGTCCTCCCGTACGGCGGGCGGGCGGGGGTAGTCCCAGACGGACTCGGGCGGCCGTGGGGCGGAATGCGGCACGGGTTGTTCCGATAGCGGATCCAGGTACACCTCGTCCTCGTAGCACCAGGCCCACTCCTGGCCGCGGGCCAGGGCGCGGGCCACCGGGTGGCCGCTGGAGTCGAAGTGCGTCGTCGCGTGAGCGCCGGGAGAGCTGTCGCTGCAGCCCACATGGCCGCAGGTCAGGCAGAGCAGCAGGTCGGCCGGCGCACGTTCGCGTGCCGCGCACGTCGTGCATGTCTCACTCAGCGGCGCCGGTTCGGCCGTCCAGGTGTGGGAACAAAGCCTCTCCGAGGGCCGTCCGCCGTCGTGCCGGGGCGCCCACTTCGTCATCGGTGATCACCGGCCGGTGCAGTGCTGTCCACGATCTCTCCTCCGCCGTTTCTCGTCTCGCCCCTTGCTTCACCCTCACCCCGCGCAGAGGATGCAGCGGCGGGCAAGTGCGCCGCCGCTCAGCGGGGCCGGCGAGTGCCGTCGTGCCGGTGTCGGCCGGGTTGATCGGAGCTGGCAGCCCAGCTGGCGAGGAGCTTGAGCCGGTCCTCGTCGGGGCATCCCCCCCGCCGACGGCACGCTCGTCGCCGCCGAGGCCGGCCCCGGCAAGACCGTCGCGCTCGTCGGCAACGGCGCGGTCGGACTCTGGCCGTACTCGCCGCCAAACAGCTGGGCGCACAACGCATTATGGCCATGTCCCGCTGCCCCGAGCGCCAGAGGCTGGCCCGCTACTACGGCGTCACCGACATCGTCGAAGAAGGCGGCGACGAGGGCGTGGCGAGGATCAAGGAACTCACCGCGGGCTCGGCGCCCACTCGGTGATCGAGGCGGTCGGCACCCAGGAGTCGTTCATGCAGGCCGTCGGCGCCACCCGCGGCGGCGGGCATCTGGGCTACGTGGGCATGAACCACGACGTGACCGTCCCCGGGATCGAGCTGTTCCTCGCCGGTATCCACACCCTCGGCGGCCCTCGCCCCGGTGCGCCGCTTCCTGCCCGACCTCATCCAGCTCATCTGGGACCGCAAGATCGACCCCGGCAAGGTCTTCGACCTCACCCTCCCCCTGGACCGCGCGCCGGAAGGCTGCAGGGCGATGGACGAGCGTCGCGCCACCAAGGTCCTCCTCACCCTCTGACCTCGCCGAGCCCGCGAGCCACCGTTCCGTTCCCGAGACGGTAGACGGCTCCCTCCACCGCTGCCTCGAAGGGCCCGGCGTAGGGGTATCCGGCGTCGACGAAATGTCGTACGCGCCGGGCCGTGGTGTCCCGTATCGCATCGGACATCTCGTGCCTCCTTTCCGCCCCCGCCCGTGAACGGCTGGCGTCGGCGGGTCGGCGGGGCCGACGCCGGGACCATCTCCCACGGTAGGCCCCTCGCCCGCGCGTCACCCGGTGACGGAGTGCTGCCGGGCGCCGTGCGGTCCGCCAGGCGTGTACGGCGGAACAGTCCCGGCGGTTCCTGCGTATCCGGAGACAACCGTGGCTGTTTCTTCGTGCGCTGGCGGCCGTCGCCCACCGACGGCCGTGTCCGGCCAGTGCGCGGGGACCCGCCGACGGGTACCACGCGCTGCGGCGTTCGGCGGCCGCAGCCCCCTACCGCTCATCCGGCCGTGCCCCGCCCGGGACGCAGGCCGACCTCGACACGGACCTCCAGCACCGGGCCGTCCTCGCCGTGGGTCTGCTGGGCGATCCAGCGGGCGATCGCGGACTCGTCCCGCTCCACCGCCCGGCGTTCCGGCTGCTGCAGGCTCCATCCCAGCCGACTGGTCAGCAGACGCCAGAGCGACGCCCGCGACAGGACTACTCCCGTCACCCGTTCGACCACCAGCGGGAACGGCACGCGTACCTCGGCGGGCAGCTCCCGGTGGAACCATACGATCATGCCCGCCACGAACGAGGCGTCCGAGGCCACAGCCTGCCCGTCGGCGCCTGGCCGTCCACCCCAAGAAGCGCAAGAAAGGTGTGGCAGACGCATTCTCCCGAGCCCTCCTGCAGGAGAGGCCCGAGGATCTCGCCGTCCTCCTGGTTGACGGCAAACATCCCCGCGTCCAAGCACCTGTACGAGGACTGGGGCTTCCGCAAGGTGGGCGAGCGTCAGCCCTTCCCGGGCTCTCCGCTCTGCGCCGCCATGCTCGCGAACCTGCCGATTTCATCCTGAGCCGGGCGGCCCGCTGCCGCAGTCTTGTAGAGCGGTCTTCGACCGCTTCCAGCAAGGCGTGGAGTGGTTTCGAGATGTCCGCCAGGGCAGTGGGTTGTAGGCAGCTCCTCAGGAAGTCCCTTTACGTGCATGTGGATGGGGATTGTCGAATCGTCAAGGCGAGCCGTTTGGACGGGCTGGTACTCCAGCCGGACTTCTGTATTTCTGCTGGTCAACGGCCTGGCGGTGGGGAGTGTAGCGGGGGTGGGGCATGCGTAGGGCGGTCTTGGACAGGTCGTCCCACCAACGGGTGTCCGCGACGCATGTAGTGACTGCGCGACGAGCAGTCCACGCATGCCGCCTGCTGGAACACCTCCACCGGCACGGACCGCATCACCGGCGTGGCCCGCAGGCCGAGACGCTGCGGCAGATCGTCGTGCAGAACTGCTACCGCGACGCGGCAGGCCGCCTGCGTCGGCGCACCACCGACGACGGCGGTCTGCCACCCTCCTCGGTAGTCGTCTCCCCTTACGACACCACGGCGCGCTACGTCCGTCACGGGCACATCCGCAGCCGGAAGGGGTCCGCCGCGCATGTCACCGAGACGGGTGCCCCCGGCAGCCGAGCCCGACCATCATCAACTGGAGCAGCTGACGGGCCAACGCGTCGGTCGTCATGGTCGGGGTGCACCTCACGGGTTCGGGGCTCCTGGGTTGACGGCCCACTTTACAAAGACCGGTCGGGCCGGGGCTCGCGATCGGCCCGGACCGTGTCGCCGTACGTGCCCGGGCCCGACAGGTTCGACTCGGCCGCACCCCCGGTGATGCAAAGGTGCCTGTTCTGCGGGGCTGGTGCTCCTCGGACCTCTTCGGATCTCACTGGCGCAGTGCCTCCAGAGGCTCGACCCGGGCGGCCGGCAGCGCCGGCTACAGCCCCCGCGAACAGGCCCGTGACGGCCCCGACTGACGCCCCGACGAGGGGGACCGGCAGCCTGGCCGCGGGCAGGAACACGGCGGTCCGGTCGCGGACCACAGCCGTGCACAGCACAGCGGCGACGCCTGGACAGGTGCCGACCAGCCCACCGAGCGTGCCCGGAGCCGGTCGGCGCCTCGGCGACCAGGTCCCGCATGAGATTCTCCGCAGCACCTGCGCCACACCGTGACAGCCGACGGCCGGCTGTCACGGCGTGCTCGTCCTGACCGGGTACTGTCGGCGGCGGCTCTGCTGATCTGGTTCTTCCGGTCCATGCACGACATCGGCCGCGACCAGGACCGCGAGGCCCGCGCCGCGGCGGCCGAGCGGCTCGGCAAACGGTTCGCGGAGGCCGACGCCGACGGCATCCTCACCGGTCAGGAGGCGACCGACGCACTGAAGCAGCACGATCCCTGGTCCCTGGACCGGGACGCGACCCGTACGGTCGTCGTGGTGCGAGGCGCCGCGTCCGGCTGGGCCCAGTGCTACGCCCACACCGCGACGCGCACCGGTTCGGTGGCGTTGCGGCCGCTGGGGTCCTGCCCGGCTACGTCCCCTGCCGTTGCTCCCCACGCGCCGACGACCGGTGACCGCCGCCCTTCTTGAAGGCGGCCATGCCCCCGGACCAGGTCCGCTCACAGGAAGTGCCGGACCGGGGCGACCGCTGCTTCCTTGGCGCGTTGGAGCACCGCGCGTCGTCTCCAGCGGGTGAGGTCGATGTCGACGCTGCGCTCCAGGTCCGCCTCGTAGTGGTGGTCGAGTGCGGCGGTGAACGTCTCGTCGAGGACTGCGAGCATGACTTCCTCGTCGTGGTCCATGGAACGGCGGTTGAAGTTGGTGGATCCGATGAGGGCGGCGACGGAGTCCACGGTGATGATCTTGGCGTGCATCATGGTCGGCTGGTACTGCCGGATACGGACGCCCGCCTCCAGGAGCCGTGTGTAGTGGTGCTGTCCGGCGAGCTGGCAGGCGCGTTGGTCGGTGTGGGGACCGGGCAGCAGGATTTCCACGTCCACGCCACGGCGGGCCGTCCGGCACAGCAGGTCGATGAAGTAGGTGTCAGGGGCGAAGTAGGCGGTGGCGAGACGGAAACGTTTCTCGGCGGAGGTGAGCATGACCCGGATGAGGGTCTGCATGTCCTGCCAGCCGATGCTGGCGGAGCCGCGCACGACCTGGACGACGGACGAGCCGACTTGACGGTGCGCGGTGAAGCGGTCGCGCTCGTCGAAGAGTTCGTCGTGGCACTCGGCCCAGTTCTGCGCGAATGCGGCGGCGACTCCGTCCACAGCCGGACCGCGTACCTGGACATGGGTGTCCCGCCACTCTCCGGGGTTGCGGGCGTCGCCGCACCATTCCTCCGCGATGCCGACACCGCCGGTGAACGCGGTGTGCTCGTCGACGACGAGGGCCTTGCGGTGGCAGCGATGGTTCTGTTTGAGCGGTGACAACCACACGGGTTTGCGGAACCAGGCCACCTGCACACCGGCGACGTCCATGAGGTCCAGCAGGTGCCGTTCGATCCGCTTGGCGCCGAATCCGTCGAGCAGCAACCGTACCCGCACCCCGGCACGGGCACGCTGGGCGAGAGCTGTGGCGAAGTCACGGGCGATCTCACCGCGCCAGTAGACGAACGTCATCAAGTCGATCGTGTACCGGGCCGAGCGGATCGCACCGAGCATCGCGGGGAAGATCTCGTCGCCGTTGCGCAAGGGCACCAGCTCGTTGCCTTCGGTGGCGGCCACGCCGAGCAGCCGCTCGAGGCGTCGACGCAGGCGCTGCTTGCGGGCCTCCACATCAGGGTCGGTACCACGAGCAGCGGGCGCGGACGGGCCTTCGAGAATCACGCGGAATCTCCTGATGAGCCGATGGAACAGGTCGTTGTGGGCCGACGGACGCGCCCAGAGAGCGGATGCCCGGCACTCATCGCCTCACGCCCGGCATCCCTCCGGGCCGATCGTGCCTCCGTCCCCCTGCCTGTCTCCCGAGCACGCGTTCTCTGCCTGCTCCCGAACCGAGCGGGCATACGAGGGTGAGTCGGACGAGGACTGACGCCGGTGAACGCCGTCGCCGAGCAACGGATCAAAGGGGGACGCATGTCGACCGCTGTGCCGGAAAGACCCGCCGAGCTGCCTGGTGGCGGAGACGGCGGGGGCGCCGGAGCCACCGGCGCGCGACGCCGTGCCGTCCCACGCGGCTTCGGCTGGTCCGTCTGCTGGATCACCGCGCTGACCGCCTGCCAGGCCGCCTTCATGGTCGGCATCGGGCTGCTGATCACCGGTCCGGCCCACCACCTGTGGCCCCTGACGGCCGAGGACGGGGTGAACCGGGCTCTCGAAGGTATGCGCACACCGGCCCTGACGGGCCTGTCGTCGGTCGCGTCGGAGGCGGGCAACACCCTGACAGTGATCGTCGTCACCCTGATGTGCTGCCTGGGGATGCTACTGATACCCCGTCTGCCGATGTGGCGGCAGACGGTGTTCCTCGCCCTCGCCGTGTCCCTTCAGTCGCTGGTCTTCCTGGTCGTCACGGTGGCGGTGGACCGTCATCGCCCGGACGTGCACCGCCTCGACGGCTCTCTGCCCACGTCCAGCTACACGTCCGGTCACACCGGCGCGGCCACCGCCCTCTACGGCGGTCTGGCGGTGCTGACGCTGACCCGACTGCGCGGGCCGTGGCGGACGACCGTGGCCTGCCTGCTCTGCGTCCTCCCCCTGCTGGTGGGCGTCGCACGTCTCTACCGAGGCATGCACCATCCCACCGACGTCGTGGGTGGTGTCGTCAACGGGGGTCTGTCACTGCTGGTCGCAGGGTACGCACTGCTCACGGACGGGTTCGTGACCGTTCCTCTCGCCCTCGCCCCCGTGGCCGGCCGGCGGCAGCCGGTCCCCGGCCGTACCGTGGTGGTCTTCAACCCCACGGTCACCGACCAGGCCGACCGCGAAGCCCTGCGCCAGGTGCTGGAGCGCCACGGCCACCTCGCACCGGCGTTCGTCGAGACGACCGCCGATGACCCGGGAGGTGGCCAGACAGCCGACGCGGTCCGCGAAGGCGCGACACTCGTGGTGGTGTGCGGCGGCGACGGCACCCTCCGGGCTGCCGCCGACGTCCTGGCAGGCAGTGGCGTACCGCTCGCCCTGGTGCCCTGCGGGACCGGCAACCTCTTGGCCCGCAACCTCGGCCTGCCGCCGACACCCGCCGACGCCCTCGACGCGGCGCTGCGCGGCACACCCCACCACATCGACCTCGGCCGGGTCGAGGGCGACGGTCTGGCCTCCACGCACTTCACCGCGATGTCCGGCGCCGGTCTCGACGCCGCGATGGTGCAGCGGGCCAACGCGAACAGCAGGATCAAGTCCCTTCTCGGCTGGCCCGCCTATGTGCTCGCCGCCCTCCGGGTGCTCCGCACCCCGCGTACGGGGCTGAGCGTCCGTCTCGACGGCGCGCCCGCCCTGCGCCGTACGGCCCGCATGGTGCTGGTCGGCAACATCGCCACCGTACAGGGCGGTGTGCCGCTGCTTCCGGGCGCCCGGCCGGACGACGGACGGCTGAACCTGCTGATCCTGGACCCCCGCGGCCTCGGCGGTTGGGCTGCCGCCGTACGGGCGCTGCTGCGTCGCGGAACGAGCGGGTCACCGTCGACTGCGGTGCCCGGTTCGCGCGCACGGGACGGCGTACCGGTGGAGTACTTCACCTTCCGGCGAGCGGAGTTCGCCTTCGACGATCCGCAGCCCCGGGAACTGGACGGCGATTCGGTGGCCGCCGGCCGGCGCCTGACCGCCGAGGTCAGGCCGGGAGCCCTGACCATGCTGCTGCCGAAGCGGGAGAAGTGAATGGGTACCGCCACGAAGGTCCCGGAGACGAGGGACATGGCAGGAGAGGAACTGACCGGCGACGAAGCATGGGCGGCACTGCGCCGCTACGGCGGCTGGTCCCTGCTGCGGGACGCCTTCGTCCGCTTCCGGTACGCCGACGGCTTCAGCCACTCCCGGGCCCTCGCCCTGCAGACAGTACTGGCTGTCGTGCCCCTGGTCATCGCCGTCGTCGGCCTGTCGACCACCCTGCACACCGAGAACGTGGGCAGGATGGCCGAACTGACGATCCACCGTATCGTCCGGGGACCCAGCGTCGACGTCGTCGACGACGCCCTCGACCGCAGTCGGCGCACGGCGGGGGACGGTGCCGCCCTCGCCCTCTGGTTCGGCGCCGTCTTCTCCCTCGTCAACGTCACCACCGCGATGTGTCAGATCGAGCGGGGCGCCAACCGGATCTACGGCAACGAACGCGACCGCCCGTTCCTTCCGAAGTACCTGCGCGGCCTGGTGATGGCCGTGAGTGCGGGGCTCCCGCTCGGCCTCGGATTCGTGGTCGTGGTCGCGGGTGACGACCTCGCTGCGGCCGCGGTGACCGTCTACCACCTCGATGGCAACGCCCGAACGGCCTGGGACATCATGCGCTGGCCCTTCGGCCTGCTGCTCGCGCTCATCTCCGCGAGCGTGGTCTTCCGCCGCTCACCGCGCCGCAGACAGCCCGGCTACACCTGGCTGGCCTTCGGCGCGGCCGTCTACCTGGTGCTGTGGATGACGCTCACCTGGCTGTTGAGCCTCTACCTGGACCTCAGCGGTTCCTTCGACACCGTCTACGGTCCCCTGAGCGCCTTCATGTCCCTGCTGTTGTGGGCCTACCTCACCTCCATCGCCCTCCTTCTCGGGCTTGCCTTCGCCGCGCAGCTGGAAGCGGTGCGCGGCCGTCGGCCCGGCCCGGTTCAAGCCGACCCCGGAGTCTGAATGCTCACCCGTACCGCCCTGCGCCGTCTCGGTGACCGTCGCCGACAGGCCGACCGCAGGTACGGCGCGCGGTTGCTGGGCTCCGCGGCCCTCGCCGCCGTGTCCGCGGTCGCTTTCGGGCTGCTCCTGACCCTGGTCGAGGGCCAGTGGCGGCCCTTGTGGCACCTGGACACCGCCGCCGCGCACCGTCTGCACGAGTACGCGCTGCGCCATCGGGAGTGGACGGTCGGACTGCGTCTGCTGTCCGACCGGGTCTGGGCTCCCGTCACGCTGCGCACGGCCGTCGCGGTGCTGACCGCCTGGCTCCTGTACCGCCGGGCGTGGCGCCTGGCGGCCTGGGCGGTGGTGACCACGGTGACCGGAGGACTGGTCGGGCTGCTGGCCAAGTCCGTGGTGGAGCGGGCCAGACCCGCCCTGCACGACCCGGTGGCGCACGCGCCGGGCTACTCCTTCCCGTCCGGCCACGCGATGACGGCGACCACGTGCTTCGCCGTCTTCATGCTGGTTCTGGCGCCCCTCGTACCGCGGTCCTGCCGGACTCCCTGCTGGTGTGTCGCCGCCTTCTGCGTACTCGGCGTCGGCCTCACCAGAATCGCGCTCGGCGTGCACTGGTTCAGCGATGTCTTGGGTGGCTGGATCCTGGGTCTGGCCGTGGTCGCCCTCACCGTCTGGGCCTTCGAGGCATGGCGCGTCGAGACCGGGTGGGACCGCACCCCGGTGAGCGACGGACTGGAGCCCGAACTGTCCGAAGCCACCCCGGAACCCGGCTCGGGAACCCGCTGAGCGGTGCTGTGGAACCGTGCGACGCGTCCTGAGCGCCGAATTCGGCGTGTCTCGGCCCACGTTGCGAGCCGCAGTAAATCAACTCGTCGTGGCCGGGCTCCTGGTGCGCGAGCACGGTCGCGGCATGTTCGTGGCGGGCGCGAAGATCACTCAGGAACTGGACTTGGACCGGCGGACCTTCAGCCTTCCGCAGGCCGTGGGCAACTGGACCAGCCGGCTCCTCGAATTCAGTACCCAGTGGGCCGGCGCGCGGGTGGGGCGCAAGCTACGCATCTCACCCGCGGCGGAGATCCGGTACGTGGCGCGGCTGCGGCTCGTCGACGGTTCTCCCATGGCCATCGAGTACCTCCACGTCCCGGCGGACCTGGCGCCGGACCTCACCCAGGAGGAGTTGGAGAACGGCGATTTCTACCAGCACCTGAAGGAACGCCACGATGTACAGGTCAGTGAGGCGGTGCAGGCGATCGAGCCCACCGTGGTGACGCGCGGCGAGGCGGACCTGCTGGACGTGCCGGAGCTGTCGCGGGCTCTCCTCTTCGAGCGTCTCACCTCGGACACCCGGAACCGGCCGGTGGAGTACGCGCACTCGATCTACCGGGGCGACCGGTACCGCATCGTGTCCCGGCTGGTGCTCGGTCCGCGTGCCGACCGGCCCACGCCACCCGACGGCCATCATCCCGGTATCCCGCCGGGGGTCTTCATGCCGGGCGAAGCCGTCACGTTCTCCACTCGGGGCGTGGTGCAGAACGACCTGTGACGGCCGGCGGTTCACCGTCCGTGGTGGGCCTCGTCCGGTGTCACGAGACCACGTCGTCGGCCTCCCCGCGCTGGACCCGAGTCGGGTCAATGCGCGGCCCCTGCTCGACCTCTGCACCCAGATTCCCCAGCGATCAACCGATGTTTCCTCGGCATCAAGCTGACGGCGGCGAGTAGAAATTGGCTCTGGCCGCAGTTCCGTGAATCCCCAGGTCAGCGGTACGAACGCGGGATCGTTTCGGCAGCGTACTGTCTGCCGTGGCGAGCAAGACGGTCGAGGATGTGCTGTTTCCCGGGATCGATGTGCAGGTGGAGGGGGTGAGCGACTCCTCCGGCATCCTGACGGTGGAGTCGATGTCGACGGCCCGTCCCGGCCGGTGCCCGAACTGTCGCAAGCAGGCCCGCCGCGTGCACAGCACGTATCAACGCACCCTGGATGAGCGGCCGTTGGGATCACGCCGCGTCATCGTCCGGTTGCGGGTGCGCCGGTACTTCTGCGACCGGAAGAGCTGTTCCCGTACGACGTTCGTCGAGCAGGTGCCGGGTCTGTCCACGCGCTAGCGCCGTTCCAGTACCGGGCTGGCGGGCTGGCTGCAGTCGATCGCGATCGAGCTCGGCGGCCGTCCCGCCGCACGATTGTGCCGCCGACTGCGGCTGACCGCGGGCCGGACACGGCTGCTCAGGCTGTTGACGGCGCCGACGGTGTCGGACCGTGCCCCGCGGGTGCTGGGGGTGGATGAGTTTGCCTTCCGCAAGGGCTGCACCTACGGCACCGTGCTGGTCGACGTCGAGGCCGGCCGGGTCGTGGATGTACTGCCCGACCGCACCTCCGAGACATTCGCGGCCTGGCTCACCGAGCATCCCGGAGCCGAGATCATCTGCCGGGACCGGGCCAGCGCCTACACCAAGGCGGTCAGGGAAGCCGCTCCAGACGCCCTGGAAGTCGCTGATCGCTGGCACCTGTTACAGAACCTGTCCGCCGCCGTGGAGAAGACCTGCCACCAGCACCGCGACTGCCTGCGCAAACGAGCCGAGGAGGAGGCAGTGACCAAGGTGCCGGAGCCGCCCCCGATGCTGTTACCGCCCCCGGAACTGCCCCGCACCCAGATCATCGAACGCACCCGCCACCGCTACGAGGACATCCACCGCCTGCTGGACAAACGCTGGACGATCAGCGCCATCGCCCGCCGACTGAACCTCGACCGCAAGACCGTGCGCCGCTTCCGCGACACCGACCTCAACCAGCTGCTGGCCTCTGCCCGCGAGCGCCGCCCCAACGGCGTCTTAGAGCCATTCAAGGCATACCTCAACGCCCGCTTCACCGAAGCCCAGGGCCAGGTCAGCGGCACGCGCCTGTTCCGGGAGATCCAGGCCCGCGGCTACCGAGGCAGCCGCCAGGTCGTCCGCAAACACCTCACCGCCCTCCGCGCGGGCATCGCCGAACCGATCCGAGTCGACATTCCGAGCCCTCGCAAGATCACATCGTGGATCATGCGGCCCAGAGAAACTCTCACCGAAAGCCAGGACGAGCGACTGCTCCAAGTCCGGCTCGCCTGCCCGGACATCGCCCGGGCCTGCGATCTCGCTCGGGCGTTCGCCGACCTGGTCCGCCACCGGCGCGGATACCTGCTGCTG
This sequence comes from Streptomyces sp. NPDC002265, assembly GCF_040296125.1. Taxonomy (NCBI): domain Bacteria; kingdom Bacillati; phylum Actinomycetota; class Actinomycetes; order Kitasatosporales; family Streptomycetaceae; genus Streptomyces; species Streptomyces sp. NPDC002265. Next base: position 11,608 of record NZ_JBEOWS010000194.1, read on the forward strand.
GAGTGGATCTGGCAGGCCGAGCAGGACCCGCCGAAGCCCATGAAGGGCTTTGCCGGCTTCCTCCGCCAGGACCTCGGCGCGGTCACTGCCGGACTCACCCTCCGGTGGAGCTCCGGTGTGGTCGAGGGACACGTGAACCGTGTGAAAACACTCAAACGAGCCATGTGCGGCAGGGCCTCGTTTGAACTCCTCCGGGCCCGCATCCTCACCCAGCCATGAGCATCACGGAACTGCGGGTGACTCTTTCAGGGGCTTGTGCCAAGGAACAAGGCGGCCAGACGGGGAAGCCGACGGCTCATCTCCCTGTCGTCGTCGAAGTCGAAATCCTCGCCCATATCAACCGCGTTGTCGCTCTCTGTATCAGCCCCGCGGAAACCGCGCCAGGCTTCGTAGAAGGCATCCGTATCACCCGTGATTCGTTCGAACGCCCCGCTTGCTGCATAGTTCACGTCCTCGTAGAACAGCACCTCGGAACGGTCCTGGACGTTCGCAGCCTGAACGACATCAGGGTGCGCAGCGAGGCTGTCGGGGTCAGCCGCCACGCGCTGGTACCACTGACAGCCCAAGGCGATCACACCGGCGCGGAAGTCCATGAAACTGTCGTCGGAGCACCCGCCCCCGATGAGATAAGCAGCCGCCCACACATCCCAGCGATACAGGGCGTCGTGCAGCTCATCGAAGCGTTCCGCATACTCCAGGATCTCCTGGCGCGGTCTCTCCGCGAGCTGCTTGACGAGAACCTCGTCAAAAGGCTCGCCCGTTGCGGCAGCCCCGGCTTGCGCGGCTTCGATGACGTCCCAGAACGTGTCGATCTCCATGACCGCGCACTCTGCCACGCCCCGATGACAATCGACCCCGGCCACCCTGCCGACGTCTGGCAGTTTCACGGAACTGCGGCCAGAGCCTAGAAATTCCCCACGTACGGCCAACTCGATTCCCCAGACCGCAGTCACACTCAGTAGCCTCGGTGCTGGCTCGCGGATCTGACGTACGAGGGGGTTGTTGACGTGGTTCGTACCTGGCTGTCGATCCGGGTGGAGTTGGTCTCCGGTCACGGTGCGGACCTGTGGCCGCGTCCCGGCCGGGTGTTCGCTGCGGCTCGGTCGCACTCATTCGCGCAGCTCGCCTCGGCCATCGATCTCGGCTTCGCTCGCTGGGACTTGACCCACCTGCACTTGTTTACGCTGTCCGATGCCACCCACGTCAGCCCGCTCGACTGGTGGGACGGCGAGGCCCCGGACGGCACCGTGGACGGCCATGCCACCAAGCTGAGCAGACTGCAGGCCGGCGAACAGTTCGCCTATGTCTTCGACATGGGCGATGACTGGGCGCACCTGTGCACGGTGGCGGAGAAGCGTATTGATCCCCTCGAGGAACTCGGCGAGGTGCCCGACCGCCCGGTTCCCTACTGGGGCTGGGGCAGCCTCCCGGACCAGTACGCGCGCCGTTGGGACGGGGACGATGGGGAGTCGCCGATGCCGAAGCGGCCGGCCCGTGGCCTCAGCGACCTGCCTCCGATCCTGCCGTGGTGGGGTGAATATCGCCGGGGGTGACCTCACGCTGCGTACACGAACTGGCCGCCGGTGCGGAACTGAAGTGGCCATCGTGGGAGGCCGAAGTGGTCGCGAGTGGGGAAATCTAACTGCCGCTGACAATCAGTCCAACAGCCGTCGAGCGATGGGCCGCAGGGGTCGTCAGAACCGCCTACGCGGCAGAGGTAGCCCTTCGAGTCGACGACAGAGAGTCTCGGGTGCACCTAACCTCCTCAACTGTCGCTGTCCTTGACGCCTCCTCGCAGGCCCTACTCATCCAGGCTGGAGTAGATGAACGCAGTGCGGCCCCGCGGAAAGGAGAGAGAGCCTGGGCCTCCCCTGAATAGATCGCTACGAGGGAGTCGGCTGATCGCCACCATGTGTCGGCCAGGCCCTGCACTTCGCGCACTGGCTCGTACCCGTCCAGTCAGATCGTGGACGGCTCCGGGTAGCGCGTCCGAGGCCCAGATCAGGCGGCCGGCTGGATCAGCGAGGACCTGCACGTTCAGCCCGTGGTGTTTCTTCTTCCCCGAGTAGTACGGGCGGTCGGCGGCGATGCGGTCGACCGGCAGTACGGTGCCGTCGAGGATCACGTACGCCTTCTTCCGCACCGTCGTTATGGCCTGTTCCAGTGTGGGCGCGAGAGCGGCCAGGAGGTCCACGGCCTCGCGTATGTACCGGTGGACCGTCGCGATTCCGACGCGGAAACCTGCTGCGAGGCGGGCGTAGGTGTCGCCGCATCGCAGATGGGCCAGGACGAGCACGGCCTGCCGGTCACAGGTCAGGCGACGCCAGCGGGAGCCGATTCGTTGACGGTGGCCTGCGAGGAGACCGGATAGGTGCTGCAGAGAGCGGCTGGACAGGTCGATACCGGACGGGTAGACAAGCACGCGGAAGCTCCCCACAGACTAGTGATCTTGGTTGAAAACCCACCTACCAGGGACCTCATCCTGTTGTCAGCCCAACGGCGTACTGCTTATGCAGGTTGAAAAGGCTCAATGTCAGTGCCGTGCTGTTCACTTGGCCGCGTGGACGCCTCAGCTCTGCGCACCCGTCTGAACGACGCCTGGCGCGCGCCCGAATTGCACTGCCCGCTACCCATTCATGGGACAGGGCATGTCTGTGTGCCCAGTGACGCGGAGGATCTGGCCGAGCTGGAGCGCGTCGCTGCGGACGTGGTTGACGGGGCGGGTCTGCCAGTACGTGCCTGGGTCGTCGGGGGTAGGGCGGCAGGGGTGCCCGACGGTCCGCCGGTGGGCGGGGAGGGTGGGCTCCCCATCGGCGGGGAGGGCGGGCTGTTGGAGCTGCGCGGGTGGGTGCTGGCCGAGCACTGGTTCGGATACGGCGTGACGGCCACCACCGATGGCCCGCGCCGCGTCGTGATCCTCGCCCGGCGCGCGTTCACCCGCCCGCCCGGGGTCGGGTGGGTGGCGTTGCTGCGGGAGGCCACCGGGCGGACGGAGCCCGATCGGTGCGGCGTCGACTGGGCCGCGACGGAGGCAGCGCTGGGCACCGCGCTGCCCGGTGACTACAAGGACATCGTCGACGCCTTCGGCGCGGGCAGCTTCGACGAGTACCTGGACCTGTTGGTGCCGGGTGCGCTGGGCACGGATCTAGTCTCCTGGGGCCAGGACATGGCGCGGTACGCCGACCTGTACCAGCCATACCCGGTCCACCCCGCGCCCGACGGCGTGCTCATATGGGGGACCTCCGAGCAGGAGCTGACCTTCCACTGGCTGACCGGACCGGCCGATCCCAACGACTGGCCGGTTCTGGTGCAGTATCTCGACGGTGAGTGGCAGCGCTTCGACTGCGGCACCGGCGAGTTCGTGCTGCGCCTGCTCACCGACCGCACCCCGCCGTTCGCCTTCCCGCCCTCCGCCGGACCGTTCCCCCACTGGTTCGCCTCATGGGAGCTGCCGGAGGGCTAAGCTCCTGCAAACCCGGCTGCCAGCGCCGCTGACCATGCTCGGCGAAGCGTCTGAGCCGCCGGGACAGACTGCGGATCTGCTGGTCACGACCCCGCTACAGATCCGTTCAGTCGTCAGCAGGCCGATGAGCAGTACAGGGATGAGGTTGGAAAAGGCTCACTGGCGCGTGATCACGGTCCGCCTTCAGGCTCTCTGCGGGGTTCGCCGGCCAGCAGCGGTCGCGGAGTCGGCGGGGTTGGGTCGTCGCCCATGCCGATGAGAAAGAAGGCTCGCGCATCCGCAGGCGCTGCTGCATCGCGTTTCTCTTCGACTCAACCGTGCTGACAGACGATCTTCTCCGCGGACTCCCGCCCCACGTAAGTAGAGTTGTCGCACATGAACGGTGATCAGCGGGGTGGGAATGAAGCCAGAGAGAGGTCCCACTGGTCAGCCGCGTGAAGCAGCGCCGCGTCGTCCATCCTGACCTCCACGACGTACTGATAGATGTCAGCCTCGTCGTTACCCTCTTGCCACGGAGGCGCCGCCTCCAAGGACAGATGAACGCGAATCGCCGCGGTCCCGCCCTCGCTTCGATGGGCGAGGCTGAAAGCCACGACTGGTTCGATGAACCAGTCGTCTGGCGACAGCTCACCTTCGGAATCAGGTTCGGTGACGTCCACCGTCCCCGTGGCCACCGCACGCAGCCACGCAGACACCTGACGGGCCTCATCGGTGAGCAGACACGGATCGGCGAAGGACCAGCTTCCCTCAGGAGTCATCACCGTGCCATCGATGACCAGCCAGTTGTCGTCGTACGAGTCACCCCGAACCGTGCCGAACTGATAGCGCACTGGGCGGAGGTCGACGCTGCTGGAGAGATCGTTCAGGAGCACCGGCCCAGGATGTCATGCGCTGGCCAGCAGCGGACTGTGCTCCTACTCCCAGGTACACAGGCCAGAGCGCCACCGCGAACTGACCTCGGTTTCGGAGACAATCCCGACTCCTGTCAGACTATCTTCTCCAGGGACTCCCACCCATGAGCAGCGTGAGCACCGCGAGAGCCAGTCACACCAGCCCCTTGAACTGCGGTTTCAGGTTGGTGGAAGCTCACTGAGGTCACCTGGAATCCCACGACGGGCTGTGACCGGATCTCGCCCGGGTGTGACAACTGCTGTGCGTTGAAGCAACAAGCCGCTGAGTGCATCCGTCGGCCCGGAGCCGGTCGCCGCGGTCCCAGTGGTCGACCTCTCGGTTCGCAGGTCGGGGGCTGAGACTTCCAAGTCGGCGTCGTTCTCGCCTACGCCACGAGCCGCGGATGCCAACCGTCGGGAGAGGGTGTCCGGGACGACCGCGCAGTACACCTTGCGCTCGAAGGTGGGGTGCTCGGTGATGTCGGTGACCGAGGGGGCAGATGCGTGGCGCGGGGTTGCAGGCTTTACTTCATACCAGCAGGAAGGAATACCTGTCTTGATCCTCCCGAAGGTCAGAGACCCTCGCTTTGTGACGATCCGCCGGGGTGGGATTCTCACTGATGCAGACCATCATCTCCTGGCCCTGTGGGCAGCAGCTTGCGCCGAGCACGTTCTTGACCTGTTCGAGTCGGCTCGGCCTGGGGACCCGCGGCCGCGCCAGGCGATCGAGCATGCCCGCGCCTTGGCGCGTGGGGAGGTGAAGATGATGGAGGCTCGTGCGGCGGGCGGTCACGCGATGGGTGCGGCCCGGGATCTGCGTGGCGCGGCACGGTGTGCCGCCTACGCCGCGGGCCAAGCCGGGGTCGTCGCACATGTTGCCGCACACGAGCTCGGTGCGGCTGCCTATGCGATCAAGGCCGTACGCGCCGCCGCGCCTGATGGCGAGAGTGAGGCCGCAGGGCAGCACGAGTGCCAGTGGCAGCGTGACCAGCTCCCGGAGCCGATTCGGGAGCTCGTACTTGACGACCAGCGGTTGAGGAACGACATCTGCTGGTCGGTGTTCGACTGCTGAGACTGATCCACCGGCACCTCGCCGAAGAATGCGGCACCTCGCCGATGACGTCCCGTCGGGATACCGGCCAGCGGGGCGTCGCCATCGGAATTCGACGGCGTCGTGAACAGCCCCTTCGTCGGCATACAACGCCGCGCAACAGCAGGGATGCCGCGGGCGGCCTGCAGGGGGTGCTCGGTCACGCGGGATGCGGTCATGCGGATCCGGCCCGGTGGAGGAGGCGGGCCGGGCCCATGCCCGGGGCGGTGGATGCGGTGCCGTGTCATGGGTGGGTGAGGGCGTGGTGGCGGCGTTCGAAGTCGGGGGTTTCGTCGGTGATATAGCGGGGGGGTATGGGCCGGTTGTACTGGCCGGTGATGCCGCGGGCTGCGCATTCTTGTGCCAGGTCGGCGCTGGAGGGCGCCTGTGTGTGCCGCCCGTGCTCGGCCCAGATGTTGTGGATGCGCCAGCGCAGGAAGTGGCGGCGCAGGTTGGCGGGGCTGACGGGTCGGCGGCCGCGTCCGAGGAGTCCTTGGTGGGCGAGGTGGGCGGAGACGAGCGGCAGGGCCGCGTCCACGCTTACGCGCTGCTCGCGCAGCGGCAACTGCGGATTGGGCACCTGGACGCGTCGTGCGACTCGTGGAGTCGTTTCTTGGACGAGTACGAGCATGTCTCGTCCGCCCGCGGTGACGACCACTTCACCACGATGCGCGCGGACTTGACGCCTTACGCAAAGGCCCGCGCAGTACGGGCGCTGACTGGCCGGGTGCGCGAGGTCGCATCAGCCAAGGCCTGAAAATAGGGGCGCCCGTCGGGGGAGCTGTCGGCAAACCCCGGAGGCGCCACCCACGATACGGGCATCCCGACTGCCATGGGGCCGATCCTGCCGCCTCCATGGCGTGAGGGGTTTTCTGTTCTTCTTCCCCAGGCAAGTCTCACGAGGCTGCCAGGTTGTGCGGCGTGACCTTGGCGCACGGGTCGTTCCTCTCCGCTCGGGCAAGCCAGAGGTACATCTACGCGGGACGCGGGAACCAGGACGCCACCGACTGGCCCCGCTTCAACTCGTCGTCCCTGGCACCGTTCTGCCCCAGGTCGATCGCAGCTCCCGCGCGGATGCCCTGGGAGGAGACGTGTCGGCCGTCCGTGACCAGCCCGCCGCGCCGAACCAGAACTTCACCCGGCCATTCACGGTCTGCACCCGCAGGTGCAGGCCGACTTGTGGCCGTCTCGCTCCTGGTCTCCTCGGTGGCCACCACTCCGTTCCTGAGGACGTGTCGGAAGACCAGCCCGATGTGATCCCCTGCAACCTGAAGGTGGGGAGGACCTGGTTTGCTTAAAGGTCCTACTGACCTAACCTCGCCGTTTCACTTGGGGATGTGTGGCTGTGGGGCGGAAACGCGAAAGTGCCTTCCTGACCTGGGACGATGAACCTTGCTGAGGGGTTCTGTC
>NZ_JBEOWS010000195.1:0-18408 GCF_040296125.1 Streptomyces sp. NPDC002265
GCCCTCCCCCGGGTGTACGGGGCCGGTGCGGCGTACGCCGAGCGCGGTACGCGGGTCCGGCGGGCCGGGCCTGCGGGGGCGCCGCGGGAACGGCGTCGTCCTCGCCACCTGCCGGGAAGCAGGTGACGAGGACGACGGGAGGTGCAGCGGGTGACGGGGACCGCGTGGGCGCCCGGGGGCTCAGGCCTGGGCGTCCTCCGGGATGGACACCAGCCAGCGGGTGTCGCGGCGCGGGCGCAGGTAGAAGGCCCAGTAGAGGGTGGCGACGGCGGTGATGCCGCCGGTCCACAGCAGGTACTGCGTCTCCTGCTGGGTGAGGACGTAGGCGAGGACGACGATCAGCAGGATCGGCATCGCGGGCCACAGCGGCATCCGCCAGGCCGGGGTGTGCTTGTGGTGGCCGCGGCGGGCGAGCAGGGCGGCGACCGCGACGAGCAGGTACATGGCGGTCACCGACACGCCCGTGACGCCGTAGAGGGTGTCGAGGTTGACGAAGCAGAGGGCCGCGCCGGGGACGCCCACCAGCAGCGTGGCGACCCAGGGGGAGCCGAACCGGCCGAGCCGGGACAGACCGTTGTTGACCGGCTCGGGCCACGCCTTGTCACGGGCCGAGGCGAACAGGACGCGGGAGTTCTGGATGACCATGACGATGCCCGCGTTGATGATCGCGAGGGCGACGCAGAGGCTGACGAAGGTGCCGACGGCCGAGTTGGACCAGGCGGTGACCATGCTGCTGATGTCGCCGCCGGTGAGTTCCTGGATGTCGGAGGCGCCCATGGTGATGGCGACGACCGGGACCAGGATGACGACGGTGGAGATGGCGAGGGTGGCCAGCACCGTGCGGGCGACGTTGCGCCGCGGGTTCTCCAGCTCCTCGGAGAGGTAGACGGCGGTGGAGAAGCCCTGGGTGGCGAAGAGGGCGATGGCGAGCCCGGAGATCACGAGCATGCCCGTGACGGCGTCGGTGTGCCCGCCGGTCCCGCCGACCTGCATGGAGGTCAGGCTGCCGAGGCCGCGCTGGCTGTGGGTGAAGCCGAGCAGGGCCACCACTCCGGCGGCGACGACCTCGAGGACCAGGAAGATGCCGGTGATCCAGGCGTTGGCGCGCAGGTCGAGCAGTCCGGCGAGGGTGGCCAGCAGCATCACGCCGGCGCCGGTCATCGCCGGGTCGAGGTGCACCACGGGGGCGAGGTAGTCGGCGGTGCCGATGGCGATCACCGGCGGGACGATCATGACCACCAGCAGGGACATCACGAAGACCAGCCAGCCCGCGAGGCGTCCGGCCATCGTCGAGACCATGGCGTACTCGCCGCCGGCGCTGGGGATGAGGGTGCCCAGTTCCGAGTAGCAGAACGCCACGGCGATACAGAGGAGGGAGCCGATGGCGATGGTGAGGGCGGTGGCGGTGCCGAGCGAGCCGAACAGGTCGGGAATGACCACGAAGAGCGTGGACGCCGGGGTCACGCAGGAGAGCGTGAGCAGCGTGCCGCCGACGACTCCGATGGAACGCTTCAGTGTCCGGGGACTGCTGTCGGGGGCCTCGGTGACGTCGGAGACGTCGGGGGCGACAGGGCGGAGCGTATCGGTCATGCGGCGGTTCCGATCAACTGGTGCGGGAACTTCGGGCGGGAGCGCTATCGCCTCCGGCGGCTCGCGTCGTACGTCTTTTCGTCCGCTCCCGATGCCCGCATGGAACCCCGACGAAAACCGGTGCGTCAATAGCCGTTAACCTACGGAATTCGTAGATCGAAGCCGCTTGTGATCGCGAAATCCTCACTTCCGCCGGTCCGTTCCCCGCTTGAGGGCGATACGAGAATCGCAGCACACCCGTCAAAAGAATGTGAAGACGTCCGGAATGCGGACGTCCGAAACGTCCTGATCCTGTCTCCGGGCGGCAAATTGGGTCGCGGCGGTGTCGGTGGGGCCCACTAGAGTCGAGAGCACAGTCGAATCACAGCAACGGGTGGGGACAGATGAAGCTGAGGTACACGGCGGCCTGGGTGGGGTTCACGGCCGCCGCGCTGATGGCGACCTCCGCGTGCGGCGCGGGGCAGACGGCCAAGAAGGCGGCCGACAGCGTCGCCGACAACTCCGACAAGATCATGGCGGCGCTCACCCGGGCGTCCGACCGCACCGAGCAGCTCGGCTCGGCGTACGTGAAGATGTCCACCGACATGGGCACGGGCACCCCGGTCGCCATGGAGGGCACCTACTCCTGGGGCGACGGGTTCGCCTTCGACGCCGAGATGGACACCAAGGCCGCCCAGATGCAGCAGCTGACGTCCGCCCCGAAGGTCCGCATGCTGTTCGTCGACGGCGCCTACTACTACGACGTCGACCCGCAGCCCTCCGGCCCGCTCAAGGGCAAGGAGTGGATGAAGGTCGACGCGTCGGCGGTCTTCGGCAAGCAGGGCGCGCAGGCGCTGGCCGGCAGCGGCGGCGGCAGCCCGTCCGCGTCCATGAAGGGCCTCAAGTACGCCAACGACGTCGAGGACCTCGGCAAGGAGACCGTCGACGGGCAGAGCACGACCCACTACCGGGCCGTGATCGACAAGGCGCACATGGGCAAGCTCAAGGACGCCTACGGCGACAAGGACAGCCTCTTCGGCTCCGTGACCGGCGGCACCGACTCGATCACGATGGACGTCTGGGTCGGCGCCAAGGACCTGCCCGTGCGCATGAAGGAGAAGTTCGGAGCGGCCACGGTCACCATGGACTTCGAGAAGTTCGGCGCCACCGCCGCGGTCAAGGCGCCCCCGGCCTCGCAGGTCGGCGACGTCACCGAGCAGATCAAGAAGGCCCAGTCGGCACAGCACTGACCCCGGCCCCGGTCCGGCACCGGAGTGACGGTGCCCCGCCCTCCCGGTGCCGGGCGGGCGGGGCCTCGCGGGCCGAGGGGCCGCCGGGTGTGTCCGGACCGGCCCCGACCGCTACGGCTCAGTGGTTGCGCGGGAAGCCGAGGTCGACGCCCGAGGGGGCCTCGGACGGGTCCGGCCAGCGCGTGGTGACGACCTTGCCGCGGGTGTAGAAGTGCGTGCCGTCGTTGCCGTAGATGTGGTGGTCGCCGAAGAGCGAGTCCTTCCAGCCGCCGAACGAGTGGTAGCCCACCGGCACCGGGATCGGCACGTTGACACCGACCATGCCCGCCTCGATCTCCAGCTGGAAGCGGCGCGCTGCACCGCCGTCCCGGGTGAAGATCGCGGTGCCGTTGCCGAAGGGCGAGGCGTTGATCAGCGCCACACCCTCCTCGTAGGTGTCCACGCGCAGCACGCACAGCACGGGGCCGAAGATCTCGTCCCGGTACGCGTCGGCCGAGGTCGGCACCCGGTCGAGCAGCGAGAGACCGACCCAGTGGCCGTCCTCGAAGCCCTCGACGGTGTGGCCGGTGCCGTCCAGGACGACCTCGCAGCCCTGCGCCGCCGCGCCCGTCACATAGGAGGCGACCTTGTCGCGGTGGGCCTTGGTGATCAGCGGGCCCATCTCGGAGGACGGGTCGTTGCCGGGGCCGATCTTGATCTTCTCGGCGCGCTCGCGGATCTTGTCCACCAGCTCGTCGCCGACCGCGCCGACCGCGACGACGGCCGAGATGGCCATGCAGCGCTCACCGGCGGAGCCGTAGGCGGCCGACACGGCGGCGTCGGCGGCCGCGTCCAGGTCGGCGTCGGGGAGGACCAGCATGTGGTTCTTGGCGCCGCCCAGCGCCTGTACGCGCTTGCCGTTGGCGGCGGCCGTGGTGTGGATGTAGCGGGCGATCGGGGTCGAGCCGACGAAGGAGACGGCCTTGACGTCCGGGTGCTCGAGGAGACGGTCGACGGCGACCTTGTCACCCTGCACGACGTTGAAGACACCGTCCGGCAGTCCGGCCTCGGCGAGCAGCTCGGCGAGCTTGAGGGAGACCGACGGGTCCTTCTCGGACGGCTTCAGCACGAAGGTGTTGCCGCACGCGATGGCGATCGGGAACATCCACATCGGGACCATCGCCGGGAAGTTGAACGGCGTGATGCCCGCGACGACACCCAGCGGCTGCCGGATCGAGGACACGTCGACCCGGGAGGCCACCTCTGTGGACAGCTCGCCCTTGAGCTGCACGGTGATCCCGCAGGCCAGCTCGACGATCTCCAGGCCGCGCGCCACCTCGCCCAGCGCGTCCGAGTGCACCTTGCCGTGCTCGGCGGTGATCAGCTCGGCGATCTCGTCGCGGTGCTCGTCCAGCAGGGCGCGGAACTTGAACAGGATCGCGGTCCGCTTGGCCAGCGACGAGGTGCCCCAGGTCGCCCAGGCGTCCTTCGCGGCGGCCACCGCCGCGTCCACCTCGTCGACCGTCGCGAACGCGACCTTCGTGGTGACCGCGCCGGTCGCCGGGTCGGTGACCGGCCCGAACGTACCCGACGCGCCTTCGACGGCCTTGCCGCCGATCCAGTGGTTGACGATCTTCGTCATGCCCAGTAGCTCCTTCACAGATGGCGGCGTCGGGTGGAGACGTGCCGTTCGTACAGCTCGCGCGCCTCGACCGCCGACCTCCGGGTCGCGGTCTCGGCCACAGGTACATCCCACCAGGCCTGTGCCGGGGGCGGGCCCGACACTGTGTCTGCGGTTTCGGTCTCCACGTAGACACATGTGGGAGTGTCGGCGGCCCGTGCCCGCGCGAGGGCCGCGCGCAGTTCCCGGACCGTCCCCGCGCGCAGCACCCGCATCCCGAGGCTGGCCGCGTTGGCGGCGAGATCGACGGGCAGCGGCGCTCCCGTGTACGTACCGTCGCCGGACCGGTGGCGGTACGCCGTCCCGAACCGCTCGGCGCCGACCGACTCCGACAGACCGCCGATGGACGCGTAGCCGTGGTTCTGCACCAGCAGCATCTTGATCGCGATGCCTTCCTGCACGGCGGTGACGATCTCGGTCGGCATCATCAGATAGGTACCGTCGCCCACCAGTGCCCACACCGGGCGGTCCGGCGCGGCGATTTTCACCCCGATGGCGGCCGGGATCTCGTAGCCCATGCAGGAGTAGCCGTACTCCAGGTGGTACTGGTCGTACGAGCGGGCCCGCCAGAGCTTGTGCAGGTCGCCGGGGAGGGAGCCGGCCGCGTTGATGATCACGTCCGTCCCGTCGACGAGGGCGTCCAGCACGCCCAGCACCTGCGCCTGGGTGGGCCGCAGATCCGGGTCGGCGGCCGCGTAGCAGGCGTCGACGCGCCGCTCCCAGCGCTCCTTGCCCTCGGTGTACTCCTCGGCGTACGCCTGCGCGACCCGGTGGTCGTGCACGGCCAGTGCCTCGGTCAGCTCCTGGAGGCCGCTGCGGGCATCCGCGATCAGGGGCAGCCCGCCGAGCTTGTGGCCGTCGAAGGCGGCGATGTTGAGGTTGAGGAAGCGCACGCCGTCGCCGCCGAACAGGGTGTGGGAGGCGGTGGTGAAGTCGGTGTACCGGGTCCCGACGCCGATCACCAGGTCGGCGGCGCGGGCCAGGTCGTCGGCGGTCGCCGTGCCGGTGTGGCCGACGCCTCCGACGTCCTGCGGATGGTCGTGGCGCAGGGAGCCCTTGCCGGCCTGGGTGGAGGCGACCGGGATGCGGGTGGCGGCGGCGAACTCCGCGAGCGCGTCCTCGGCCCGGCTGTGGTGGACCCCGCCGCCCGCGACCAGCAGCGGCCGCCGTGCGGCGCGGATGGCCCGGACCGCCTCGGCGAGCTCCGCCGGGTCGGCGCCGGGACGGCGGACCGGCCAGGTGCGCTCGGCGAAGAACTCCGGCGGCCAGTCGTACGCCTCGGCCTGCACGTCCTGCGGCAGGGCGAGCGTGACGGCCCCCGTCTCCACCGGGTCGGTGAGCACGCGCATCGCCTGGAGGGCGGCCGGGATCAGCGCCTCGGGGCGGGTGATCCGGTCGAAGTGGCGCGACACCGGGCGCAGACAGTCGTTGACCGACACATCGCCCGCGTACGGGACTTCGAGCTGTTGGAGGACCGGGTCGGCGACCCGGGTGGCGAAGATGTCGCCGGGCAGCAGCAGCACCGGCAGATGGTTGACCGTGGCCAGCGCGGCCCCGGTGACGAGGTTCGTCGCGCCCGGACCGATGGAGGTGGTCACTGCGTGCGTCGACAGCCGGTTCGACTGCCGGGCGTAGCCGACCGCCGCGTGCACCATGGACTGCTCGTTGCGGCCCTGGTGGTACGGCATGGCGTCGGCGTACTCGACCAGCGCCTGGCCGATCCCGGCGACGTTCCCGTGCCCGAAGATGCCCCAGGTCGCGCCGATCAGCCGCTGCCGGACGCCGTCCCGCTCGGTGTACTGGACGGACAGGAAGCGGACGAGGGCCTGCGCGACGGTGAGCCTCGTCGTCGAGCCGGACGAGATCGGTGAAGTGGACGAGGCTGGTGCGGTGGACGAGGTCTGCGAGGGCGGCGAGGTCTGCGAGGTCATCGGTAGCCTCCTGTGCTGTCCACGTGGTCCGGGTGGAAGCGGATCCGCCACTCCCGCGTCGCGCCCGGTCCCGCCATGACGTTGAGGTAGTACATGGCGTGCCCCGGCTGGGCGACGGACGGGCCGTGCCACCCGTCCGGGACGAGCACGACGTCGCCGGTGCGGACCTCGGCGAGGACGTCGGATCCGCCCTCGCGGGAGGGAGACACGCGCTGGTAGCCGAACCCGTTCGGGCCGTCGATCTCGAAGTAGTAGATCTCCTCCAGCTCCGACTCCTCACCGGGCCGGTGCTCGTCGTGCTTGTGCGGCGGGTACGAGGACCAGTTGCCGCCGGGAGTGACGACCTCCACGGCGATCAGCCGGTCGCACTCGAACGCGTCGGCGGAGGCGAAGTTGCGCACCTGGCGGGCGCAGGTGCCGCTGCCGCGCTGCTCGACGGGGACCTCCGGCGCGGGGCCGTAGCGGGCGGGGAGTCGTCGCTCGCACTTCGCTCCTGCCAGGGCGAAGCGGCCTCCCGCGCCGGAGGCGATCTGGACCTGGGCGTCCCGGGGCACGTAGGCGAAGTCGGAGACTCCGCTGAAGACGCTTTCCCTGCCCAGGAGTTGAAACTCTCTCCGCTCTGTCCGCACGGTACATCCGCCTTCCAGCGGAAGCACGATCCATTCACTTCCCCCGCTGGTGAACGTATGCGTTCCGCCCGGTGTCAGCTCGACGACCCGCAGACTGCTGTACGCCCAACCGGCCCGCTCGGGGCCGATGTCGAGCACGTGCCGCGCGTCGGCGGTGCTGCCCCTGGGCACGTGGAGCCGCGTGCCCGCCGTGGTGCTTGCCGCGGTGTTCGTCGTGGCGCTTGTCCTGGTGTCTGTCGTGGTGTGCGGCTCGTTGTCCGTCATCCGGCCCTCACAGCAGTCCTACGGCGGTGTCCACGGCGGCGGCCACGTCCCCGTCCGCCGGGTAGAGCAGCGATCGGCCGACCACCAGGCCCTGGACGGTGGGCAGTTGCAGGGCGCCGCGCCACTTCTCGTAGGCGGCGACCTGGTCCTCGACCAGACCGCCCACCTCGCCGCCGAGCAGGACGGCGGGCAGCGTGGAGGTCTCCATCACCCGGGCCATGTCGTCGGGGTTCTCGGTGACCGGCACCTTCAGCCAGGTGTAGGCCGAACTGCCGCCCAGGCCGGAGGCGATGGCGAGGGAACGGGTGACGGCGTCGGCCGACAGATCGTTGCGGAGCCGGCCGTCGGGGGCGCGGCGGCTGATGAACGGCTCGACGAAGACGGGCAGTCGGCGCGCGGCCATCTCGTCGATGGCACGGGCGGTGGACTCCAGGGTGGTGAGGGAGCCCGGGTCGTCGTAGTCGATGCGCAGCAGCAGCTTGCCCGCGTCGAAGCCGAGGCGGTGGATGTCCTCGGGACGGTGCCCGGTGAAGCGGTCGTCGAGTTCGAAGGACGCACCCTGGAGGCCCCCGCGGTTCATGGAGCCCATGACGACCTTGTGGTCGAGGGCGCCGAGCAGCAGCAGGTCGTCCAGGATGTCCGCGGTGGCCAGGACGCCGTCCACACCCGGCCGGGACAGCGCCAGGCACAGGCGCTCCAGCAGGTCGGCGCGGTTGGCCATGGCGAGGCCGCGGCCGCCGGCGCCGAGGGCACCGCGGGCCGGATGGTCGGCGGCGACGATCATCAGCCGGCCGTGGTCGCCGAGCAGCGGTCTGCGCCGGCGGCGGGCGGCGGCCTCGGCGATCCGCTCGGGGTGCCGGGTGCGGATGCGCACGAGTTCCGCGACGTCCACGCGCACGCGCGCGAGCCCGGATCCGCCTTCGCGGTGGACCTCGCCGACGCGGCCGGCCCTCACAGCACCGCTCCGGCGGTGAGCGCGGCGTCGATCTCGTCCGGGGTGGGCATCGCGGAGGAGCACTCCAGCCGGGAGGCGACGATGGCGCCGGCCGCGTTGGCGTACCGCATGGTCCGCTCCAGGTCCCAGCCGCTCAGCAGGCCGTGGCAGAGGGCGCCCCCGAAGGCGTCGCCGGCGCCCAGGCCGTTGAGGACGTTCACGGGCAGCGGCGGCACCTCGGCGCACCCGCCCTCCCGGTCGACGGCGAGGACGCCCTCGGGGCCCTGCTTGACGACGGCGAGTTCGACGCCGGCCGCCAGCAGGGCGCGGGCGGCGGCGTGCGGCTCGCGCAGCCCGGTGGCGACCTCCACCTCGTCGAGGTTGCCGACGGCGACGGTGGCGTGGCGCAGCGCCTCGGCGTAGAAGGGGCGCGCGGTGGCGGGCGGATCGCTCCCGTTCCCGCCCTTCCAGAACATGGGGCGCCAGTCGAGGTCGAAGACGGTCGTACCGGCCCGGGCACGGTGGGCGAGGGCCGCCAGGGTCGCCGTACGGCTCGGCTCCTCGCTCAGGCCGGTGCCGGTGACCCAGAAGACGTGCGCGTCGCGGACGGCGCCGAGGTCGAGGTCGCGGGCGTGGATCTCCAGGTCGGGCGCCTTGGGCCGGCGGTAGAAGTACAGCGGGAAGTCGTCCGGCGGGAAGATCTCGCAGAAGGTGACCGGGGTCGGCAGCCCGGGGACGGGGGTGACCCAGCGGTCGTCCACGCCGAAGCCGCGCAGGGCTTCGTGCAGATAGGCGCCGAAGGGGTCGTCGCCCGTCCGGGTGATCACGGCGGTGCTCCGGCCGAGCCGGGCCGCGGCGACGGCGACATTGGTGGCGGAGCCGCCGAGGAACTTCCCGAAGGCCGACACCTGGGCCAGGGGCACGCCCGCCTGCAACGGATAGAGGTCCACTCCGATCCGCCCCATGGTGATCAGGTCGTACGCCATCGGGTTCCCTTCGCCTCGGCTCCTCCCGGTTCTAGTGCCGGACCCCGAGCCCTGTCAATGTTTTGTCCGGACATTCGGACCAGAGCTTGACACCCGTCTGCCGGAACCGCACGCTGACGGCCATGACTTCGTTGTCGCCGCAGTCCTCACTCTCCCGTATCCGGATCGGTTCGGCGCCCGACTCATGGGGGGTCTGGTTCCCGGACGACCCGCAGCAGGTGCCCTGGCAGCGCTTTCTCGACGAGGTCGCCGCCGCCGGCTACGAGTGGATCGAGCTGGGGCCGTACGGATATCTGCCGAGCGATCCGGCCGTGCTCGCCGAGGAGACCGCGCGGCGCGGCCTGAAGGTGTCGGCCGGGACCGTCTTCACCGGCCTGCACCACGGTCCGGACGTGTGGGACCGGACCTGGGCGCACGTCTCGGACATCGCGGCGCTGACCCGGGCGACGGGCGCCGCCCACCTGGTCGTCATCCCGTCCTTCTGGCGGGACGACAAGACCGGCGAGGTGCTGGAGCCGGACACGCTGACACCGCGGCAGTGGCGCGATCTCACCTCGCTGACCGAGCGGCTGGGGCACGAGGTGCGCGAGCGGTACGGGCTGGAGATCGTCGTCCACCCGCACGCCGACACCCACATCGACAGCGAGGAGAACGTCACCCGCTTCCTCGACGGCACGGACCCGGCGCTGGTGTCGCTGTGCCTGGACACCGGGCACTACGCGTACTGCGGCGGCGACAGCGTCAAGCTGATCGAGACCTACGGCGAGCGCATCGGGTATCTGCACCTGAAGCAGGTCGACCCGGAGATCCTGGCGCAGGTGCGGGCGCAGGAGATCCCGTTCGGGCCGGCCGTGGCCCGCGGTGTCATGTGCGAACCCCCGTCCGGGGTGCCCGCGCTGGGGCCGGTGCTGGAGGCGGCGCAGAAGCTGGACGTGGACCTCTTCGCGATCGTCGAGCAGGACATGTACCCGTGCGAGCCGGACCGGCCGCTGCCGATCGCCCGGCGGACCCGGGCGTTCCTGAGGTCCTGCGGAGCCTAGAGCCTGCCCAACCCCAGGGCCTGCCCAACCGCAGGGCCGGACAGGCCCTGGGACCCGGGGAGCCATTGCTTCACTTCTGTCACAAATGCCCCTGGCATGTCACGGATGTCGCGTGTACGCGGGTTTCACGTCACACCCGGGCGACGGACAGGGCCGGGTCCTCACTCCGCGTCGTTCACGGGACACAGGCTCGTGATCGCCAGCGCAGCGCCCGGCTCCCCAGACGGCCACCCCCCGGCCGCCGCTGCGGCACGCGCAGGGAGGTGCAACCCATGACCGACCGAAGGCTCTGGTCTTACAAGGAGATCGCGGCGCACATCAAGGTGCAGCCGGACACCGTACGGTCCTACCGCAAGCACGGACTGCTGCCCCCGCCCGACCATGTGGAGAGCGGAAAGCCCTACTGGTACATCGAGACCGTCCGCTCCTGGGTCGCGTCCAGGCCCGGCAACCGGGGACGCAGAGCGGACTGAGCGACCGGCCCGGTCCGCCGGCCCGGTACGTCCGGTCAGCTCCACGGCTCGATGACCGTGACACCGGCGCCCGGGGCCGCCGGTGTCCCCATCGCGGCGAGCGCGTCCGGCGCCGCGTCCAGCGGGATCGTCTCCGTCACCAGCAGGTCGGGGCGCAGGACGCCCGCGCCGACGAGCCCGAGCATCGCGGGATAGGCGTGCGCGGCCATGCCGTGGCTGCCGAGCAGTTCCAGTTCCAGGGCGACGGCGCGGGCCATGGGGACGGGGGTCGTGCCGTCCGCCGACGGCAGCAGGCCGACCTGGACGTGCCGGCCGCGGCGGCGCAGCCCGTTCACCGAGGCCGCGCAGGTGGCCGGGGAGCCGAGGGCGTCCAGGGAGAGGTGGGCGCCGCCCGCGGTGAGCTCGCGGACCGCGTGCGCCGGGTCCGCCGTACGGCCGGCGTCGACGCACTGCGCCGCGCCGAACTTCCGGGCCAGGTCGAGGGCCCCCGGCGCCACGTCGACGGCGACGACCCGTGCCCCCGCCGCGGCCGCGATCATCACCGCCGACAGGCCGACGCCTCCGCAGCCGTGCACCGCGACCCACTCCCCCGCCGTCACCCGGCCCTGCTGCACCACCGCCCGGAACGCCGTCGCGAACCGGCAGCCGAGCGAGGCCGCGGTGGCGAAGGACATTCCGTCGGGGACGGCGACCAGGTTCACGTCGGCGTGGTCCAGGGCCACGTACTGGGCGAAGGAGCCCCAGTGGGTGAAGCCCGGCTGGGTCTGGCGCTCGCACACCTGCTGTTCCCCCGCCGCGCAGGCCCGGCAGGTGCCGCAGGCGCAGACGAACGGGACGGTGACCCGGTCGCCGGGACGCCAGGCGGTCACCCGGGGGCCCACCGCCTCGACGACACCGGCGAGTTCATGGCCGGGCACATGCGGCAGGGTGATGTCCGGATCGTGGCCCTGCCAGCCGTGCCAGTCGCTGCGGCACAGCCCGGTGGCCTCCACCCGCACCACGACCCCGTGCCCGGCAGGGCGCGGATCGGCCACCTCCCGCACCTCGGCCGCTTCGCCGTACCGCTCGAACACCACAGCCCGCATGTGCCCCTGCCCCCTCTTCGTCGTCTGCCGCCGTCTCCGGGCCCCGGGGCCGGCCGCCCCGGGGTTCCCGTGCCGCTCCGGCGGAACGCTATCCGGGCACGCCGACCTTGTCCCGGTCCGGCAGGGACCCGGCCGCCTCGGCGGATTCCCCCTCGCTCAGTCCGAACCGCTGATGGAACCGGCGCAGCGGGGCCGGCGCCCACCAGGTCGCACGGCCCGTGAGCCGCATGATCGCCGGGACCAGCAGGCTGCGGACGACCATCGCGTCCATCAGCACGGCCAGCGCGATGCCCAGCCCCAGCATCTTGGTGTTGGTCACCCGGGAGGTGCCGATGGCGACCATCACCACGGCGAGGATGACCGCGGCGGCGGTGATCAGGCCGCCGGTGCGCTGGAGGCCGTGCCGGACCGCCTCGCGGTGGTCGCCGGTGTGGTCGTACTCCTCCTTGATGCGGGAGAGCAGGAACACGCCGTAGTCCATGGAGAGGCCGAAGGCCACGCAGAACATCAGGACGGGCAGGGTGGTCTCGATGGAACCGGGGCTGGTGAAGCCGAGCAGGCCGGAGAGATGGCCGTCCTGGAAGACCCAGACCACCGCGCCGAACATCGCCGTCAGGCTGAGCGCGTTCAGCAGGACGGCCTGCACCGGGATGAGCACGCTGCCGGTGAGGAGGAAGACCAGCAGCAGGGTGACGACCGCGATGAACACGGCCGCCCAGGGCAGGCGCTGCGCGATGGCGTGCTTGGAGTCGACCAGGACCGCGGCCGTGCCGGTCACCTTGGTGTCGAACGGGGCGTCCAGGGAGCGCAGGTCGCCGACCAGCCGCTGGGCGGCGTCGTCCACGGCCTCGCCCTTCGGCAGCACCGTGAAGTACGCCGAGTCGCCCCGCACCAGGGGACCGTCGACCCCCGCCACCTCCGGCAGGGCGGCGATCCGAGCCTTGTAGGCGGCGTACTGCGGCTGGGTCGCGGCGCCCTCGGCGAGGATCTCCAGACCGCCGCCGGGGTTGCCCGGGAAGTCGTCGCGGATGTGCTGCTGCACGGCGTGGGACTCGGCCGTGGTGGGCAGCTGGCGGTCGTCCGCGGTGCCGAACTTCACGCCCAGGAAAGGCAGGCCGAGCAGGACGAGGACGGCCGTGGTGGCCAGCGCGAAGAACGGGGCCCGGCGCATGACCAGGTTCGCCGTGCGCGCCCAGGCGGTGCCCTCCTCGCCGGGGCTCCTCGGGGTCCGGCCGCGGCGCAGCAGCCGGCGCAGGTCGAGCGAGTCGACCCGGTGGCCGAGCAGGACCAGCGCGGCCGGGAGCAGGATCAGGGCGGCCGCGGCGGCCAGCAGGACCACCGCGATGCCCGCGTAGGCGAAGGAGCGCAGGAAGTACTGCGGGAAGACGAGCATCGCCGCCAGGGACACGGCGACCGTGAGCGCGGAGAACAGGACCGTGCGCCCGGCCGTGCGCAGGGTGGTGGCGACGGCGGTCGGCGGTTCGGCGCCGGTGGACAGTTCCTCGCGGTAGCGGCGGACGACGAACAGGGCGTAGTCGATGGCCAGGCCCAGGCCGAGGGCCGTGGTGAGGTTCATCGCGAAGACCGAGACGTCGGTGAACTCGGACAGACCGCGCAGCACCGCGTTGGTCCCGAGGATCGCGACGATGCCGATGCCGAGCGGCAGCAGGGCGGCGACCGCGCTGCCGAAGACCATCACCAGCAGCACCAGGGTGATCGGCAGGGCGATCATCTCGGCCCGGGTCAGGTCCTCACGGATGATCGTCTGCATCTCGTGCCGTACCGCGACGATGCCGCCGACCTTCACCGTCAGCGGGCCCCGCGTCCCCCGGTAGGAGGGCGCGATGCGGTCCAGGGTGTCGCCCATCGCCTTCTCGTCGCCCGTGATGCGGGCGGCGATCAGCGCCTCGTGGCCGTCCTCGGCACGCAGGGCCGGGGCCTTGGACTGCCAGTAGGAGCCGACGCCGGTCACGCCCTTCTCCCGGGCCAGCCGCGCGGTGAGGCGGTTCGCCTCGGCGGCGACGGCCGGGTCGTCCACCGAGGCGGCGCCGGTGTCTATCAGCAGCAGGAGGTTGGGCTGGGAGCCGGGGAACTCGCGCTCCAGCGCCTTCGTGGCGTAGGTCGACTGTGCGTCCGGGTCCTCCCAGCCGCCGCTGCCCAGGCGGTCGGCGACCCCGCTGCCGGCCAGCACGGCGAGCACCGTGAGCACCAGGGCGGCCAGCAGCGACAGCCGTGGGCGCGCGGTCACGAGACGCGTCCATCCTCCGACGCGGGGTGGCCTGTTGACTTCGGTCATTGTGCGGTGTCCCCTTCACCGTGATCCGTGATCCGTGCTGTACGCAGGCAGGAGCATGGGTCGGTCATTGCCATAGACTGGCAAACACGAGACATCGCTCGCGTTTCTCCAGAATGCGAGCGGCCGCTCGCGTTTGTCAATCGCGTGCCGAGAGCTGGGGATAACGCGTGCCCGACAAGTCCGACACCTGGGAGCAGAACCGGCCGTCCGAGCGAGGACAGCCCGAACAGGGACGGCCCTCCGAGCAGGAGCAGGCCGCCGAGCAGGGGCAGCCGCGCCGCCGTCAGGCGCGCGGCGAGCGCCGTATCGCCCAGCTGCTCGAGGCCGCGGCCAGCGTCTTCTGCACGACCGGGTACACGGCCGCCAGCACCAACGCCATCGCCCGCGAGGCGGGCGTCTCGCCCGGCACGCTCTACCAGTTCTTCCCGAACAAGGAAGCGATCGCCATCGAGCTGGGCGACCGGCTCATGCACGAGATGCGCGAGACCTACGGCGAGGCCCTCGCCCCGGTCGACCCCGCGACCCCGCTGGAGGACGCGGTCGGCGCCGCCGTCGACCGCTTCATCGCGTTCAACTGCGACCATCCGGTGTTCTTCGCGCTGATGCACGGCCCCGACATCCCCGGCCGGATCGCCGAGGAGCACGACGCGCTGCACGCCACGCTGCTCGCCCGGATAGAGGACCTGCTCTCCTCGTTCCTGCCGGACGCGGCCCCGGCCGACCTGTCCCGCACCGCGCACCTGTGCCTGGGCCTGTACAAGGCGGGCCTGGAGCTGGTCCTGGGCCACGAGGGCGCCGAGCGCGCCGCGTACGTCCAGGAGCTGAAGAACGCGCTGACCCGGTATCTCGCCCCGCTGGTCGGCGACCGGCTCGGCCGCCCCGCACCCCCGGCCTCCTGACCGGGGACCGTCCGCGACCGCCCCCGCTCCGGCCCGGCCCACCCCCGGGCGTCGACCCGGCCCGGCCCACCGGCCGACCCCGACCCGCCCGGACTCCTCCTGGATTCATACCCCCTAGGGGTATAGTGTGGAGACGGTGGCCCCCCGTGGGCCCCGCCGGCCCCACCCGCCTCGACGAGGAGCAACGACATGACCGCCCAGACCGACACCCCGGGTACCGTGACCGCCGTCTACAAGGTGAGCGGGATGAGCTGCGGACACTGCGAGGGCTCGGTCTCCGCCGAGATCTCCCAGATCCCCGGCGTCACCTCGGTGACGGCCGTCGCCGCCGACGGCGACGTCACCGTCGTCTCGGCCGGCCCGCTGGACGAGAAGGCGCTGCGCGCCGCCGTCGACGAGGCCGGCTTCGAGCTGGTCGGCAGGGCCTGAGCGGCATTCCCGTACCCGCTTCCCGACCGGGCCGTGCCTGCCGGCCGACACCGCCGGCGCACGGCCCGTTCCGTTCTCTGGAGCACGGACACATGACCAGCACCGCCACGGACACCTCGATAGACGCCCCCGGCGCCCCCGCGGGCAGCACCGCGACCGCCGAGGTCGAACTGCTCGTCGGCGGGATGACCTGCGCCTCCTGCGCGGCCCGCGTCGAGAAGAAGCTCAACCGCATGGACGGCGTCACCGCCACGGTCAACTTCGCGACGGAGCGGGCCAGGATCGTCCACCCCGCCGGGATCCAGGTGGCCGACCTGATCGCGACCGTCGTGAAGACCGGCTACACGGCCGAGGTGCCCGCACCGCCCGCCCCCCGGGAGCCCGAGCCCCAGGAGACCGGCCCCCAGGAGCCCGGGGCGCGAAAGCCGGCACCCGATGCCGACCCGGAGCTCGCGTCGCTGCGCCGGCGCCTGCTCGTCTGCGCCGCGCTCGCGCTGCCCGTCGTGCTGCTCGCGATGGTCCCCGCCTGGCAGTTCGACAACTGGCAGTGGCTCTCGCTCACCCTGGCCGCCCCCGTGGCCGTCTGGGGCGGTCTGCCCTTCCACCGCGCCGCCTGGACGAACCTGCGGCACGGCGCGGCCACCATGGACACCCTGGTGTCGGTCGGCACGCTGGCCGCGTTCGGCTGGTCGGTGTGGGCGCTGTTCTTCGGCACCGCGGGCATGCCGGGTATGCGGCACGGCTTCGACCTCACCCTCTCCCGTACGGACCCCTCCTCGACGCTCTATCTGGAGGTCGCCGCCGGGGTCACCGTCTTCATCCTGCTGGGCCGCTGGCTGGAGGCCCGCTCCAAGCGGCGGGCCGGCGCGGCCCTGCGGGCCCTGCTGGAACTCGGCGCGAAGGACGTCGCGGTGCTGCGGGACGGGCGCGAGGTGCGTATCCCGGTGGCCCTGCTGGCGGTCGGGGACCGGTTCGTCGTACGGCCCGGGGAGAAGATCGCGACCGACGGCACGGTCGTCGAGGGAGCCTCGGCGGTGGACGCGTCCATGCTGACCGGCGAGTCGGTACCGGTGGACGTGACGGCGGGGGACGCGGTGACCGGCGCGACCGTCAACGCCGGGGGACGGCTGGTCGTCGAGGCCACCCGGGTCGGCACCGACACCCAGCTGGCGCGGATGGCGCGGCTGGTGGAGGACGCGCAGAACGGCAAGGCGCAGGTGCAGCGGCTCGCCGACCGGATCTCCGGGATCTTCGTGCCCGTGGTGCTGCTGCTGGCGGCCGCCACCTTCGGCGGGTGGTTCCTCGCCACCGGGGAGCCGGCCGCCGCCTTCACCGCGGCCGTCGCGGTGCTGATCATCGCCTGCCCGTGCGCGCTGGGCCTGGCCACCCCGACCGCGCTGCTGGTCGGCACCGGGCGCGGGGCGCAGCTGGGCATCCTGATCAAGGGACCCGAGGTGCTGGAGTCCACGCGCCGGGTCGACACGGTCGTGCTGGACAAGACCGGCACGGTCACCACGGGCCGGATGACCCTCCAGGAGGTGTACGTCGCCGACGGCGCCGACGAGCGGCAGGTGCTGCGGCTCGCGGGCGCTCTGGAGCACGCCTCCGAGCACCCCGTCGCGCGCGCGGTCGCGGCGGGCGCCGAGGAGCGGACCGGGGCCCTGCCCGCGGTCGAGCGCTTCGAGAACGTCCCGGGGCGGGGTGTGCGCGGGTGGGTGGAGGGGCACGAGGTGGCCGTGGGGCGGCTCGCCGAGCTGTCCGCCGTCCTGCCCGCGGAGCTGGCCCGTGCCCAGGAGGAGGCCGAGCGGGCCGGGCGTACCGCCGTCGTGGTCGGCTGGGACGGAGCGGTACACGGGGTCCTCGCGGTGGCGGACGCGGTCAGGGCGACCAGCGCCGAGGCCGTACGGGAGCTGCGCGCGCTGGGACTCACGCCGGTGCTGCTGACCGGGGACAACCGGGCGGTGGCCGGGAGCGTGGCACGGACGGTCGGCATCGACCAGGTGATCGCGGAGGTGCTGCCCGAGGACAAGGTCGCGGTCGTACGGCGGCTCCAGGGCGAGGGGCGGACCGTGGCCATGGTCGGTGACGGGGTCAACGACGCGGCGGCGCTGGCCACCGCGGACCTGGGCCTTGCGATGGGCACGGGGACCGACGCGGCGATCGAGGCGAGCGATCTGACGCTGGTGCGCGGGGACCTGCGGGCGGCCGCGGACGCCATCCGGCTGTCCCGGCGGACGCTGGCCACGATCAAGGGCAACCTGGTGTGGGCGTTCGGCTACAACGTGGCCGCGCTGCCGCTGGCCGCCGCGGGGCTGCTGAACCCGATGATCGCGGGGGCGGCCATGGCCTTCTCGTCCGTGTTCGTGGTGAGCAACAGCCTGCGGCTGCGGACCTTCCGCTGAGGCACCCTTCGTTACCGAGGATCAACATCACGTCACCGCATCGGAAGTAAGAGTCCCCCTAGAGTCCGGCGCGAGCCTCACATAAGCTCTTCACAAGGCTCGCGCATCATCCTTACGCTTGAGCCCCGATCGGCGTATCAGGACTCTTGTGCACCTAACGGACATTGGCAAGAGACGCAGATCACAGTGCTGTGAACGTAACCATCGAAGGGATTCGAAGGTCTAAGTTTGGCGATGTCAGGGAGCGTCTTGGGGGGCGCCTCCTGGCATCTGGGGATGTCTTGGGGGACTTCCTCAGAGATGCGTCGCCGGGGCACACACACCGGGGAGCTTTGAGCGGCCCTCCCAGCGTGCGGTGTCCCGGCAGATCGCAGGTACCGACCAGTACGTACGACGTGCTCGTTCTGTTCAACAACCGCATACGGCAATACAGCGATTCAGGCGCTGCCTCAGACGCCCGGCCGGATCCCGTGGGGGGAATCCGCACCGGGACATGGGAAGGCGCCCTGCACGCCGGCCCCGGGGGGGGGCCGGCGGCGGGGGGCGAGAGCTGTTAAAGAA
>NZ_JBEOWS010000196.1:0-18405 GCF_040296125.1 Streptomyces sp. NPDC002265
GTGATCACGAACGTATAGCCAGCCCCCGTGGTCGCCCGGCCCCACTGCCGTTCGATGAACGCGACGCCCGCCGACTCGGAATACGGCGAGGGCACCGTCGTGATCAACGGGATGTAGTCGTCCTTTGACGCCTCACGGACCAGCGGAAGGTCTGAAAGACGCCACGGCCGAAGGATGAATCCGGCACCAGCGGCGAGTTCAGGCACGTCAAGCGGTTGCTCCATCCGCCCATCCTGCCGTTGTCCGAGCCCGGCCCGCACTGGGGTTTCGAGCACCGCCAGCCCTCGTCACTCGGTTCCGTCCCGACCGGCAACGAAGCGCGACGCCCGTCCCGTTGACGTCATTTCTCGGTTCCGGCACAGATCTTGGGGAGCGGTCGCGGAGGGTGACAGGTCTGTTCGATTGCAGGGAGGGGCGGCGGCCTCGGGTCCGTCAGCGTTCACGCATTTTGGTTCACCACCAGCACGTCGCCGCCACTCGTTGTAGTTGGGATCCGGCAAGGTGCGGCGGCTGCAACTTCGACCGGGTGCCTTCGGTCTTGCCAGGCTCTGCGGGCAGCCCGATTCTCGGCACGATCTGCTTGGCGCGGACCGGCCCCGGCGCGTTCGCCACCACCTCCATGACGTCCCGATACACGTGCGGCAGGGCCACCGTCCCCATCCCGGGCTGCCGGCTCGGCACCGTCAGCACCACGGTAGAGACGAGCAGCCACCGAACACAGCCTCCACGGGACGGCGGCGCATCGCAGCCGGCTCACGTGCCCATTGCCGCTTCGCCCTCAAGGTGTGCGCAGTCGGGAGGAGAACCCGGTCCAGCGCAGGTCGTCCGGCAGATGGCTCATGTCGTTGTAGACCAGGACGCTCGCCGGCCGGGCCGGGGCGTAGCGGATGACGGTCAGCGCCGCGTTGCCGTGGTTGAGGCCCGTCCAGCGCCACGCGGGGGCGTCCATCGCGGCGCGTACCAGCCAGGCGATGAGAAACGCGTGGGTGATCACAAGGTCGTGACGAGGGGCATCCCCCTCGTGATCCGGCCCGGTGAACTTCGTGACCGCCTGCCGGGCGAGCTCCGCGCCGCGTGCACTCTCCTCGGCCGACACGGAGGCGAAACGCGCCGACATCGCCTCGGCGACCTCCGCGGGGAGCTGTTCGCGCTCCGGGATGTATGGAACGTAGTCGCCTGCTGCCTCGGACTCGTGCAGCGGCACCGCACCCAGCTGCCGTCCTACCAGCCGGGCCGTCTGTACTGCGCGGCGCAGCGGACCGTGGTGGATGGCCGCCAACGGTACGCTGCCCAGACGCTTGCCAAGCAGCTCTGCCTGCCGTCGGCCAGTCTCTGTGAGCTCGCTCTCGTCGGGTGTGGCTTCACCGTGACGAGCGAGATAGAGGTATCGATCTTGCATGCCGAGGTGGACGCCCACCCACAAGTCCGCGGTTCCTGCCTTTCCTCACTTTCCCTTCAGAGGAACCGCACCCTTCTGCGTTTGGGGGGTCGCGAAGGTCTCGTGGATCGAGTTTCAGAGCCGCCGTCGGCACGTCTGCGGCACCTGGCCGCGCGTCACCACCGCCCACAGGTTTCCGTCCCGGCCGCACGCACGGTAGGCCGGGCCGGAGGAGCTCCGTCCGATGACGACGATGCACGAGGTGACCACGCCGCCGCGGTGCAGATAGTGATCCACCCGCGTCTGCATGGTGGCGACGGGATTCTCATCCCACGCCGGCCGCCGCACCCCGACGGTGCGGATCGCCTTCCAGCGTGAGCGGCACGGAGGCCCTGGTGCTGTCGCAAATCCGCAGCGCTTCCCGCTGCTGTGTAGCGCTGGGAACGGCTCACCAGTGGATCCCCAGGGCGTGGAGGGCTGCGGTCTGGCTGCCGTCGAGCTGCTGCTGACGGCGTGCTGCCCGTTGCCGCCTAAGCTATGGCGGCGCGTTCTCGGCGAGCAGGATGTCGACCTTGCTCGGTTGCGTGAGCTGCTGGGCCGCCCAGGAACTGGCGCAGCCCAGGGGAACGCTCGGCACGACGGCGCCACCAGCAAGGATGCGGCCGACTTCAGCATCCGCCGCGATGTCGGAGTCCCTACTGGCAGCGGGGCGATGGTGATGGCCGGTGCCGCGGGGCTGTGGGGGCTTCGCGGTGGGGAGGGGTGGCTGGTCTCTTTGTGCCGGTCGTCGTGCGGCATCTGGCCTGCCGGGAGTTGGCCGGTCCCTTCGGCCGGAGGCCGCGTTTTCACGGTTTCCCGCGTGAGTCATGGTGCGGGGTGTTGTGGTCGGGGTGTTGGGGAGCGGCGGGCGGCGAGTTCTTCGAGGCGGGAGCGTTTTCAGCGTTGTTGGCAGGGCCGGCCGGCGGTGCCGCGGCGGTAGGCGTATCCGCCGGGCTGTTCGAGGTCGGGCAGGAGTCCGTGGCCGATTGCGCTGATGAGGCTGTCGGCGTTGTTGTAGCCGAGGATCTGGGCTGCTTCGGCGGCGCCGACCAGGTCCTCGTTGGCGTCGCTGTCGGCGGGCGCCAGGACACCGCGGAAGAAGGACACCTGGGCCGGCGACTGGGGCAAGACCAACAACGTCGAACTCGCCTGCACGCCGACCAACAGCTCCTGGCAGAACCGCATTGAGGCCCAGTTCACTGCGCTGCGCTACGTCACGCTGGACGGCACCGACCATGCCGGCCACAAGGAACAGGGCAGCGTGATCCGCCGCTACATCATCTGGCGGATCAAGCACACCGCCGACATTGGCTTGCAGAGCATCGTCACGCGGGTCAACGTCGTCTGACACCTGACGAAGGCAGAGAAGATGACCACGCAGACCCACCCCGTTGACCACGAACTCATTCAGGCGGCAGCGCACGTCGCTCGCACTCGCTGCCGCGGCGACAACCACACCATGGCAGCCGCGGCTCGCGCCCGGGACGGCCGGATCATCACCGCAGTGAACGCCTACCACTTCACGGGAGGCCCCTGCGCCGAGCTGGTCGTCATTGGCGCGGCAGCCGCCCAGGGCGCCTACGAACTGGACACGATTGTCGCCGTGGGCGACCGCGACCGGGGGGTTGTTCCCCCGTGCGGTCGGTGCCGTCAGGTCCTTCTCGACTACTTTCCCGCCCTCAAGGTCATCGTCAGCGACGACGACCGCGTCCGAACCGTCCTTGTCACCGACTTGCTGCCCGAAAGCTACGTCTGGGCCGATCACCAGCTCGACGCCGAGTAGACCGCGCCACTCAGCACGAGCTGACACCTCCGCCCGACAACAGGGCGAACGTTGCTTGATGCGGCACTGGCAGGTGATCCTCTGCCGTGTGGTCGTTCGCCGAAACTGCGATGCCGGGCCCTGGCGGGCTTCTACGTGGCGGATGTGCTTGCGTGGGTGAGGGAGCGGTGCGTGGACCTGGCCGGCCGGTCCGAGCGGCTGCGCGCTCAACCTGCCGAGGGCGGTGCCGAGGTAGCCGGGTTCGCGGCCGTCGAGGTGTGATCAGGCAGCTCATTGAGGCCGAGCGGAATGGGCAGGCCGACGATCCGGCCATGGCTGGGAAGGTGGAGTGGGTCACGCCCCTTCCGGAGGCGGGCGGCATGCTGCTGGTCCTGCATGGCGAACCGGGCATGGAGTGCTGGGCGTACCGCCCGCGCCACTACCGGGCGATCATGAAGATCGTGGCCGTGGCGTCGGACTCGGCGGCGGGAGCGTTCCCGCCGCACGAGGCGGTGGCGCACCGGGGCGCAGTCGCTCGGTGATCGCGTGGCCTACGTCGACGGTGTGCGGGGTGGCGGGAATACCGAGCCGCTCGGCCAGGTCGTTGAGGTGCAGGTCGACGGCGGCCTCGACCAGGTCGGCCAGGACGTTGGCGGCGGCGCGGGCCCGCAAGACACTGGTGGCCAGGGTGGTGGGGCCGATGACAGCAGCGGGCCACCAAACGGCGCCGACGGCGGTGTAGAGCAGTCCCCAGGCCGCGAGCCGGGCGGTGGCGGCGTAGGCGGTGCGGGCGGCAGTGATGTCGGTGCGCAGTTCTGTGGGCAGTACCGTCCATAGGCGGGGCCAGACCAGGGCGAGATCAGCGAGGCCGTTGACCTCGGCGGTGCGGGTGGCGGCGCGCCCGAGGCGGTCACCGACCTGGGTCGCGCCTATGGGACGGGCGGGGCCGAGCCGGGCGCGACGGCGTTGGCAGACGCGCACCCGGGCGGCAGCACGTTCCGGCGGGACGTCGTGGCGCGTGGGCTGGGCGGCCTGCCGGATTGCGGTCTTGAGCTGCCGGGTTGCCTCGTCCCAGCGTCGTCGGCGTAGGCGCAGCAACCATGTCGCGGGTGGCGTGTCGGCGGGCAGCGCCCAGAGGCGCTCGACGAGACCGCCCAGGGCGCCGGCGAGCAATCCGACCCCGGAGGCGGCGAGCAGTGACGCGCTCGCGGCAAGAACGACAGTGCCCGGAGCATGGGCCGCGGGCCGAGTGGCGAGCTGGTTCAGCCATGCGCTCAGTCTGCCCGCAGCGAAGGGGTAGCTCTGGCCCAGGTGCAGCGCGGCAGCCAGCAGCGCAGTCCACAGCAGGCCGGGCAGCAGCAGGGCGTTGACCCATCGGTCAGCGAGCTTCGTGCCGATCCCGGCGAGGAAGGAGCTCATGAAGCACTGGGCGGGTAGGGCTTCATACGCCCCTGCGGGCCGTGAGCGGCGCACGCCGGCGGGTGTGCGGTCTCGTCCGGCGTGACCACTCGGTTGCACCTGCCGAGCGGGCAGGTCCAGCCCATGACCTCGGGAGCGCTGCTCATCCCCGGGGGCAGGGCCGGGATGCCACCGGGCGAGCCGACTTCCCGGCTTGTCAGTCCGGCCAGTCCCTGCCGGGCGCAGGCGTCTTCGATGGCATCGATCAGCTCGCTCACCCGTGGGCCTTCGGGGTCTGTCGTGCCCGTCAGAAGAGCCAGCAACTCGGTGAGGGCATGCTCTGCACCACCATCACCGATGGTTGTCCGCAGCGACGGCCAGCGGCTGAGCTGTTCGCACAACGTCCCCACGCGATCGCGCAACAGTAGGTCCATGCGTGCCCTCCCCGGTCCCAACTCTTGGTAGCTCTTGCAACCGAACGAACCACAAGCAGCCCCAAAGGGTGCGCCGGTTCCGAAAGTTGACCAAAGCCTAGGTCGATCACGTGGGTGTGTCAGTACAGTCCCTGGAGCAAGCACCGCCGGCGGTCCCGGGGCGGCACGCAATCTCCGCGGGCATCCGGAGAACCGCAGCGCTGAGCCGACACCGGGGGACACGGCCATGACGGACCGCGAGGCGGCACTCGCCACTCTTCACCACCATCCCACCCGCGCCGACCGCAACCCCGCGCTCATCTTCGACGATGGTGCGCTCGATGCCGCTCGAGCTCTGATGCGCATGACCGACCCCGAGAGGGATCTCGCTGTCGCACACGCCCTGGGCTGGTATCACTGGCAGCGCTCCCTCGCCCTTCCAGCAGGACGGGACGAGGAAGACCAGGTGGCAGCAGTCGGCCACCTGGTGCGCGTCTATCAGGCACGTCCCGAGTCTGCTTCCGCCGCCCTGGGGCGTGTGGTGCATCAGGCGGGCCCCATCAGCCTTGTGGCTACCGGACTGCTGCTGGTCATGGACCGCTATGCCAATGATCTGTTGGTCTCTTTCGGCGAATCGGGTCGGGAACAGTTACGCGACGCAGCCATCGTCCAGTTCCGCGCGATGCTCAAGGTGATGCCCAGTCACTTTCCCACCCGGCCCTCGGACCTGAACGGCCTGGGGATCGCGCTCGGTTTCCTCTTCGAGGACATCAGGGAGCCGAACGTGGCCCAGGAAGCGGTCGAGGTCCTGCGAGAAGCGGTCGTCACCACCCCGAAAGGCCACCCCGAACACGCCATTTCGCTGGGTTGCCTGGGACTCGCGCTTGTGAAGTTGTACGGGTGCACCCAGGAGATGGAGTTGCTGGAAGAGGCTGTGCGGATGGCACGGGAGGCAGCAGCAATCACGCCTTGCGGCCACCCCAACCGTCCGCAGGCCCTGTCCACCCTGGGGGGTGTGCTCCGGCTCTGGTGTGCACGGACAGGGGAGCCGAGTACTGCTCAGGAGGCGGTTGAAGCTCTGCGGGAAGCGATCGCCACCACACCGCCTGATCACCCGGAGCGCTGTGACCGGCTGAACAACTTGGGGGCGGTCCTCCTGCGCGTATCCGAGTACACCCGACAGAAGTCTGCAGCCGAGGAGGCAACTCGAGTTCTGCAGGAGGCAGTAGCCAGGACACCGCGCGACCACCCCAGGCGCTCTGATTGCCTGGGCAATCTGGGGGAGGCCCTGCTACGTGTCTTTGAGCACACGGGACAGGCAGAGGAAGCCGAAGCGGCAGCCGACGCCTTGCGCGAAGCACTGTCCGCCACAGACCTGGACGACCCGGGGCGCCCTCACCACCTGGGCAACTTGGGGGCGGCCCTCATGCGTATGGCTGAGCACTCCGGCCAGAAGGAGGTGTGGGACGAGGCGGTGCTGGTACAACGAGAGGCGGTGGCCACCGCCTCTGCGGACGACCCTGATCGCCCCGCGTACCTGCACAACCTGGCGAGCGCCCTCGTGCGCATGACTGAGGGCACCGTGGATCCGGTGGTGGTGGAGGAAGCGGTGCGCCTGCACCAGGAGGCCGTGGACATGGCGCCTCTGAACGCTCCCCAGCGCCCCATGTACTTGAACGGCCTCGGATCTTCGTTGGTGGTGCTCTTCCAACACACCGGGAAAGCTGCGGCATTGGAGGAGGCGGTCCGAATTCACCGTCAGGCCCTGGCAGTTACCCCCCACGACCATCCAGATCGTCCAGCACGTCTCAGTAACCTCGGATCTGCTCTCCGAGAGATGTCGGACAGAAACGGGCAGACGGCAGTGCTGGAGGAAGCCGTCGCAGTATTGCGGGAAGCGGCGGAGACCACCCTCCACGATCACCCGGCCCGCCCCTACCACTTGAACAGTCTTGGGATCGCCCTTGACCGCCTGTTCCAGCGCACTGGGCGAATGGCGCTGTTGGAAGAAGCCATTGACGTCCTACTGCAGGCTTCCGAGATTGCCCCCCGCGAGCACCACGGCCGCCTTTCGCACCTGAACAATCTCGGCACCGCCCTCCTGGACCTGTTCAGGCGCACCGGGCGAATGGAGGCGCTGGAAGAGGCGGTCAGGCTCTTGCGGCGGGCCATCGAAACGACCCCCGATGACCATCTCACCGTTTTGTTGACCCTCGGGACCGCCCTCCTGAGCCTGTTCAGGCGCACGGGGCGAATGGAGGCGCTGGAAGAGGCGGTCAGGCTCTTGCGGACGGTTGCAGCCGGTGTTCCCGACGATCATCCGGACCGCCCCGCCCACTTGAACAATCTCGGGTCCGCTCTTATGACCCTGTTTGAGCGTACGGGGCAGACGGAGATGCTGCGAGAGGCGCTTGACGTCCTGAGGGCGGCCGCCGAGACCGAAGCAGACGATCATCCCAATCGCCCCATGTACCTGAACAACCTGGCAACCGCTCTGCAGGACCTGTGCGAGCGCACCGGGCAGTTGGAGAAGCTGGACGAGGGAATCGAGTTCTTGCGGGAAGCCGCGCAGACCGCCCACCACGACGACCCCATCGGCTCCACCATCCTGCTCAACCTCGGAACGGCTCTTGAGAGCTCATTCGCGCGAACCAGACGTACAACCGTCCGCGAGGAGGCACTCGACTGCTACCGCCACGCCGC
This sequence comes from Streptomyces sp. NPDC002265, assembly GCF_040296125.1. Lineage (NCBI taxonomy): Bacteria > Bacillati > Actinomycetota > Actinomycetes > Kitasatosporales > Streptomycetaceae > Streptomyces > Streptomyces sp. NPDC002265. Next base: position 7,694 of record NZ_JBEOWS010000196.1, read on the forward strand.
AGACAGCGCCACAGGTCTCACAATCAACCGCATCGAGGCGTACAGGCGCCTTGCGCGCATGGCGACGGACCCTCAGGACGCACAAGAGGGTTTGAACGCTATGGAATCGGCCATCGACCTCGTGGCGACCCTCGCTCCGGGGACTCTCATCCGTGCGGACCGCGAGCATCAACTCGGCCAAGTATCGCAACTGGCGAGTGAGGCAGCCGCGGCGGCCCTCAACGCGGGCCGCCCCGATCGAGCTGTGGAACTGCTGGAACGAGCTCGCGGCATCCTCGCCGCCGAGACTCTCGCGACGAGAAGCAGCGAAGCAGCTCGGCTCCGAGAGCAGCACCCCCATCTGGCAGACGAGCTCGACCAACTGCGCAACCGACTCACCGTTTTGGACCGTCCGCACTCGGCGCAGACAGAAGCGCCCGCGGTGCCCTCGCCGGAAGGGGCTTGGAATGAAAACCGACGCCTGACCGCGGAGCGCCAGGAGGCACACCAGACTTGGCAAAGCCTGGTCGACCGTGTTCGTACACTCCCAGACTTCTCGAACTTCTTGCAGGCACCTTCCGTCGACCAACTCAGGCGTCACGCGCACGACGGACCAATCGTGATCACCATTGCCACCCGAACCCGCTGCGACGCCCTCATCCTCACCGATACCCCCGGCACTCCAGTCCAGGTCGTGCCCCTGACCGACCTGAGCCTCCTCGCCGCCCTCGAGCACGCGCTGCGCCTACGCGAGGCACTGCGCGCCAGCACCGACCCCCACCTCGACCCAGCGGCGCGAGCCAAGGCACAGCAGGACATCCTGGCCACCCTGGGCTGGCTCTGGAACACCGTCGCCGAACCCGTCCTGACCCACCTCGGCCACACCGCCGCTCCCGCGCCGGGCAAACCCCGGCCCCGCATTTGGTGGTGTCCCGTAGGAGTCATCGCCAACCTCCCCCTCCACGCCGCCGGCCATCACGCCGAAGGCCCTGACGGTCGGCGCACCGTCCTCGACCGTGTCGTCTCCTCCTACACCACCACCGTGCGCGCCCTGGGCCACGCCCGCTTCCGTCAACCTGGCACCTCTGACGTCGCGACGCTGATCGTTCCAGTCGCAGACACCCCCGGCGCTCCCCGCCTCGGAGTCGGTGACGAGACCGCCGCGATCACCGCTGTTGTCCCGCACGCTCATCTGCTTGTCGAACCCACGCGCGACACCGTCCTCCAGGGCCTGCCCCATCACCAGATCGTCCACTTCGCCTGCCACGGCTACGTCGACTTGGACGATCTCGCCAACAGCCAGTTGCTCCTCACCGACTACGCCACCAGGCCGCTCACCGTCGCCGACATCCGCGACTTGAACCTCACCGCAGCCCTGGCCTACCTTTCCGCCTGCAACACCAGCGTCACCGCCCCTCGTTTGGCCGACGAATCCCTGCACATCACCGGTGCTTTCCAGCTCGCCGGCTACCGGCACGTCATCGGCACGCTGTGGCCGATCGACGACCGCATCGCCACCGAGGTCGCCGCCGACTTCTACGCTTCCCTCACCGGCAACGGCACCGCGCAGGTTCAAACCGACATGACCGCTTATGCCCTGAACTACGCCGTTACCCGTCTGCGAGCCCGTTATCCCAACACTCCTACGCTGTGGGCCGCTTACACCCACACCGGCATCTGAACGTGGCCGCCTTCAGCACTACCGCGCCGCCGCTGGCGGGGATGGAGCGCAGCAGCTGGGCGCGGTCGTGCGGGTCGGCGCGGTCAGGCCGTGGGCCGTGGACGCCGGGCCGGGCCTTGCAGGCCGCCAACCCGAGAGCGCAGAGCGCCTCGCTGCGTGTCATCCCCTGCTCCCACGGCGCGCCCGCAGCGGCGCATCGCTCTTGACATGCAGGTCGGCCGGCCGCGGTCACCGGCCGGGCGAGGCCGTTGGCGCTGCCGCCCGCCCTGATGCTCCGGCGAACCGTAGATTGTGATCTTGCTGCTGGGGTGAGCGGTCAGGGCCAGCAGTGGGCTGGTTGAGCGTGCTCACGTGCGAGGGCGCTGCCGGACTCTTTGGCGTCGGCCGAGCCTGAAGACAATCAAGGAGGCGAGAGTGACGGCCAGGCTCGCGCCGGCGACCGTGTTGTCCGCTTCCGGCGCCACGCCCGTGAAGTGCCAGATCAAGGCTCCGGTGAGCGTGATGCCTCCCCCGAAGAAGCCGATGGCGGCGCCCGTCTGCAGGCGCGTGCGTCTGTCGAGTGGGGTCTTGGCAATGACGGCCGGCTCCGGTGTCTGCTGCAAGGTGATGTAGTGGTCCCTGTTGGTGCTGGCATCGGCGAGGCCCTGTGTTGCGTCGCCGCCCGGCGCGCAGAGGAAGTAGACCGTCTGGCCCGGTTCGACCAGGGCGGTGAGGGGCCGGCTGGAGCACCAGTCGATCTTCAGCTGGAGCCGGTGCGCTCCTGAAGGCACCTCCAGGCGCAGTGTCTGCCCTCGGCCGATGCTGCCCACCTGGGCGTTGTCGAGCAGCACGGCATAGCGGCGCAGCGCGTCGCGAGAGCTTGCCTGGACCCGCGACAACACGACGGTCCCGTGCTCGAGTGGGGCCGCCGCCGCGGATAGGCCGCCCCCGTCGTCGCTCTTGCCGGCCTGGGCCGACGCGCTGGGTTCATGGGCAGGCATGGTCCCCTCCTCCATCGCACGTCCCCTTCTGCGGACACTCGTGCGTCGCGAGCGTACTGACACGGAACGTGCAGCGAAATGCCAGGGCGCCCGATCGCGGAGGGCAGCTGTGGGGAGGGCCGCGGCTTCCGGTGGCCATCGGTGTGTGAGGACCGAAGACCCCGCGATGGCCGCGGGGGACAGCGTCGTGCCTGCCCGCCGGCACGTGGTGTCCGAAGACCCGACGGGCCGGATCGCCGGCCGCTTCGCCCGGGTCGAACCCCGGCGTCGCTCAGGGCGGTCGGTGCTCGGGTTGCCTACCGGACCTGCCGCGCAAGAACTGCTGGACCATCGGAATCGTCGACCAGGGCCGCGCCGGGAAGCTGTTTCGGGGGCGACCGGTACCGACGGCGAGCCGGGTACTCCTGGTGAGGAACGCGGCTGCGGGCAGGCCGGCCTGTCCGCCGTCCGCGGCTCGATCGGGCGGATCATCGCGCTGCCCCTCGCGCACGCCTGCCGTCTGCCGGTCGGCGTCGGGTCTGACGGGGTGGTCCGGGGCGCGGTCGAGGTGGACGGGCGCCTGGACGGTACCGGCCTGGGGGTCGGGGTGGGCGAAGGCCGGTACGCCGTCGACCTCCGGGCAGGGGAGACCGTCGTGGTTTCCGGTGCGGAGGGCGGCGGCTCGGTCGGCGTGCCCGCGGCCGACAGGGTGAGGGCCGTTCGCCCGGGGGCTGCTGTGTCCGGCTGGGCCTGTGTCGGCGTCTGGGCGGTGTTTGCATTCTTAATCGTACGTACTAGTCTGTTTGATTAAGGAGGTGGGTCGGTCATGGTGACGCGGCTGAGGAAGACGAAGTCCGAGGAGAGGATCCTTGCGGCGGCGGCCGAGCTGTTCTACATGAACGGGCTGCGCGGTGTGGGCATGGATCAGGTCATCGCGGCGTCGGGCGTCGCGAAATCGACGCTGTATGTGCACTTCCGTACCAAGGAGGAGCTGGTCGCGGCGTATCTGCGCAGGACCGACGATTCCTGGATGGCGCAGTTGCAGGCCGCGGCCGCACGGGCCGGGGGCGGTGCTCGCGAGGAGCTCGTCGCACTGTTCGACGCGCTGGCGGACGCTTTCGACCGGCATGGTTTCTTCGGGTGTCCGTTCGTCAGTGCGGCGGTCGAGGCCGATCTGGACTCGCAGGCCCGGGCGATCACCGTGCAGCACACCCAGCGGCGTCAGGCGTGGCTGGCCGAGCTGAGCGAGAAGGCCGGCGCTGCTGCTCCCGACGCGCTCGCCCGGCAGATCGGACTTTTGATCGACGGTGCCCTGGCCTCCGGGCGTCTCCTTCAGGACCGCGCCGTCGTGGGCGAGGCGAAATCCGCAGCACGCCTGCTCGTGGCCGCCTGCACCTGAAGCACTCGAACGCCCCCGGCCACCCGTAACCCTGGAATGTCCCCGGCCACCCGTAACCCTGGAACGCCCCCCGGCCACCCGCCACCGGTACACGCGGATCCGGCCTTCCCCGCTCTCCCCGATGCCCGGCCCGCACCCGCCTGACACGACAGAAGGAGGCGCAGTCATGCGCGCGATGGTTCTGCAAGAGTTCGACACCCCACTGGTCCTCAGCGACATCGACAAGCCCCACGCGGGCCCGGGCCAGGTGCTGGTCAAGGTCCAGGCCAGCGGCGTCAACCCGCTGGACACCAAGATCCGGGCCGGCAGGGCTGCCCATGCCAGGAGCGTGCTGCCCGCCGTCCTTGGTCTGGATCTGGCCGGTGTGGTCGAGGAGGCCGGTGCCGGCGTCGACGGGTTCGCGCCCGGCGACGAGGTTTTCGGCATGACCGGCGGCGTGGGTGATCTGCAGGGTTCGCTGGCAGAGTACGCGGCCGTCGATGCGCGTCTGCTGGCCCGCAAGCCGGCCTCACTGAGCATGCGTGAGGCCGCGGCCCTGCCTCTGGTCGTCATCACGGCCTGGGAGGGACTGGTCGACCGGGCGCAGGTCCATGCAGGGCAGAAGGTCCTCATCCACGGCGGAGCCGGCGGTATCGGCCACGTGGCCGTGCAGATCGCCGCTGCCCGCGGCGCCGAAGTCTTCGCAACCGCCTCGCCCGCGCGCCTGGAGTTCATCGAGCGCCTGGGGGCCACTCCAATTGACTACACCACCACCGCCGTGGACGAGTACGTCGCCAAGTACACCGGCGGTGAGGGCTTCGATGTCATCTTCGACACCATCGGCGGCGCCGTGCTCGACGCCTCCTTCACGGCCGTACGCACCTACACCGGTCACGTCGTGAGCGCCTTGGGATGGGGAACCCACAGCATCGCGCCCCTCAGCTTCCGCGGGGCGACCTACTCCGGCGTCTTCACCCTGCTGCCCCTGCTGACCGGGCACGGGCGGGAGCATCACGCAGAGATCTTGCGCGAGGCAGCCGCCCTCGCCGACGCGGGGCTGCTCAGACCGCTGGTCGATCCCAGGCGCTTCACACTCGCCGAAGCCGCCGCCGCCCACGCGGTGGTGGAGAGCGGCACCGCCCACAGCAAGATCGTGATCGACATCGACTGACACCCTCCACGACCGCTCGACAGCCGTCCCTCGACGCCCCACCCGGATCACGACCGCACCTCACCATGGCGCGACCCGCACAACGGAGATGTGACGCGGCTTTGGGGATGCCGACGACGTCTGCGCCGGGCCGCTCGTCCGTGCGCTCCTCCGGGTCGGTCAGTTGATGGTGCAGCGCGACGACGGCGTTGCCGGCGGGGCTGTTCGGGTCGGCGGGGGTCTTCGGCTCGGGGGTGATCACGGTGGTTCCTCTCTGGCCGGTGGGCGGCGCCGCGGTGCGCCTGCCTCGGGCCCAGAGCTCGCCCAGAATGTGCAGGCTGACGTGCCGGCGGTGAGGGCCTGGCCTGGTGCTCGGCGGTCGCGGTCGTCTGGCGGAGGTCGTCTGCGGAGCAGTGGCTGATCCACGTCAGGATGCGCAATTCCGCCTCGGCCGGGCCGGAGACGTCGATAGCGGACAGGGCCGTGGCGCAGGACCACCCTTTGTCCGGCCGCGCGAAGACCGTGTCGCTGACGCGCTGGGTGTGCCAGTCGGTCTCCGGGTCGTCGGGAAAGGGCGGCAGGGTCACGGGGCACGCGGTGGGCATGCAACTTCCCTTCGGGCGGACGCCGAGGGGGCGGGCGAACCGGGCTTGGGCCCAGGACGCGGGGGCTGGGGGGTTTCCAGTCCCTGGGCGGTACGCGGCAGGGCGGCGTGGTCGGCGGGCAGGACGGCCTCACGCAGGACGCGCTTGCGCAGGATGGGCATGTTCAGGCTGATGCCGACCGGGATGTCGGGCGCGTCCTGCATCGGGCCAGACGAGCGATTCCGCGACCGAGCTGACGGCGACAGACTTCTTTGACGCCCTGGTTGTAGTCGTCCTTCGCGCGCTTCAGGGTGTCGATCACGATGACCGGCTCTGATGGCAGTATCGGGGCCGGAGCGGCCGGCCCCGATACCGCCCCGGCGGTGACTGTCAGCTCTGGTAGGCGACCAGCGCCATCATCCCGACCTCACCGTGGTAGGCGTTGTGGCAGTGCAGCATCCACTGGCCGGGGTTGTCGGCGTCGAAGACAACAGACAGCTTCTTCTTGGGCAGAACAATGGCAGTGTCCTTGCGGGGGCCGCTGTTTCCCAGCTGGTAGGTGTGGCCGTGGAGGTGCATCGGGTGCCACATCTGTGTGGTGTTGACGAAGTCCAGCTGGACCCGTTGCCCTTCCTCGACCGTGAGTGGATTCGCGGCCGGGTCGTCCATGTCGAAGGCGCGGCCGTTGATGGACCAGTTGTACTTGCTCATGCGTCCGGCCAGTTCGACACGGTGGACCCGGTCGATCGTCTTGGCCGGCAGGCGGACATCGTCAGCCGCACGCAACTGGGACGCGGTCAGGATCCTGCCGTCCAGTTCCTTCGGGCGAACGGTCGGCTTCGGCGTGCTGCCGGATGCTGTGCGTATCAGGGCCACGCCGGTGGCGTCCTTGCCTTCGGCCAGCGCAACCAGCGGGAAGACGCCGTCGTCGAGGGTCACCAGGACGTCGTACCGCTCTCCCATACCGATCAGCAAGGCGTCGACCTGCTGGTGTTGGATGGGGAAGCCGTCGGTGTGGGTGATGGTCAGCTTGTGGCCGCCGAGGGCCACTCGGTAGGCCGTGTCGGCGCCCGCGTTGATGATGCGCAGCCGGACGCGTCGGCCGGGCTTGCTCTGGTAGACGTCGGGGTCGGCAGGGACTCGGCCGTTGACCAGGTGGTGGGGGTATTTCACGTCACCGGCGTCGCCGCCGAGCAGTTCGCTGTTCGCACCCACGAGCATGAACCCCATCGACATGCTGTGCGAGGAGGGGGCGGAAGGCTGAGCAGAGTTCTCGGTGCCCATACCCTCCATTCCCTTCATTCCTTCCATCTCGCTCATCTCGCTCATGTCGTGGCTGTCGGTGCTGGAGTCGCCGCCCATGTCCATGCCGCCCATGCCCTGGCGCAGCTCGGTGAGGACCTGGTCAGGTGTACCGGTGACCCCGTCTACCCAGTCGTCCAGGGCGACGACCCATTCGTCGTCGTACGACAGCGGTTCCCTGGGGTCCTCGACGATCAGCGGCGCGTACAGGCCCCGGTCGAGCTGGACGCCGACGTGGGGGTGGAAGAAGTACGTCCCGGGGGCGTCGGTGATGAAGCGGTAGGTGTGGTTGGCACCTGCCCGGACGGCCTGCTGGGTCACCGTGGGCACACCGTCCATGTCGTTGCGCATGGCGATGCCGTGCCAGTGGATGGACGTCCTGGTGCGGTTCGGCAGCTGGTTGGAGAGCTCGGCGACGAGAGTGTCGCCGATGGACAGGCGGATCTCCTTGCCAGGAGCCTGTCCGCTGAAGGCCCAGGTCTTGGCCATGACCCCAGCGCCGAGGTCGAGCATGGCGGGGGCGGCCGTCAGAGTCGTCCTGTGCGTCCTGCCGGTGCTCTTGCGCCTCTTCTCGGCTGCGGCGACCGCCGGACCGGAGGGGGCGGCAAGGGCGGGTGTCCCGCTCGGGCCGCTGCTGCAGGCGGCGAGCGCTGCGGCGCCTGCAGCGCCGAGTCCTGCAAGCAGGGCGGAACGACGGTTGATGCTGTTCATGGAGGTTCTCGATCTCTGTGTGCGCATGCTGGAGTTGGCGTGCTGTGACGGCTTCTCGCCAGGTCATGGCGGGGGAGCCGTGGGCACGGCCTAGATACGCAGCTGAGAGAGAACGGACAGGTCCGGGGGCGCCCGGCCTGCTGTCCCGGCGGCCATGGGGCCTGTGGTGACGGTTTCGTGCAGGAGGGACCGCGACGACACCCGGCTCTGAGCCGGTGGTGGGACTTTCACGACCTCAAGGCTTGCGGACGAGCAGTGGTCCATGGCCATGGCGGAACAGGACATGTCATCGGCGCGGATCACTGCCGCAGCGGCAGCTTTCGCCGGTTTCACGGCCTGGCGGGTGGCGTGCGCGTGTCCTTGCCCAGCCACGACCGCCGGCGAGGCTGCATGGCTGCCTGAGGTCATCGTGCCGGGCGCCATGCCATGGGCGGCGGTCGAGGACGTCGAGCAGATCTCCACCGCGGCCGTCTCATGGTGAACCAGCACGGCAAGTGCCGCGAGAAGGGCGACGACGGCAGCACGCACTGAGCGGACGGCGCGCTGCGAGGTGCGGGTCCGCGGGGCACAGGCTCCGCGTGCTGACATCGCTTCCTTCCGAGGTCGCGGTGAGGATCCGTCCCGAGCATACCCGGAGGGGGTAATCAGCGCTCCTGGACCGTGTGCACCGAGAGGCGGCCTACATATGAGGGGTGCCCCGTCATCCAGGCGCTACCGTCGACCTGTCCGGTGTGTGCCGTGCCCTTCGGCGAGCGGAGCCTGCCCACTGAAGTCACGGCCCGGGTCGCGGCAGCCGGGACCTGTCGCCACCGCGCTGCTTCCGGCGCACGGACGGCCAGTCGGTGCTGCTTGCGATTGCCCGGCGGCCGGCGCCGATCAGTGCACGTGTGGGCTGCCGCTCGACCGAGGCTTGCCGCGCGGCACGCACCGGTGACGACGTCCACTGAACAACCAATCCACCTCACTGCCCGGACCGGGACTGTCCGTGTCGGCAAGCGGGATTGGTGTCGCCTGCCTGGAAATTTGACCCCGACCGCTGCCGGCTGATGTCCCACGCTGGGCACCATCGTGGGTCCAGGTCGGCGGGTGCTTCCGCCCTGGATTCCGGGAGCTCTCCGATGTAGGAGGCGGTTTCCCCGCTCTCCCGCTGCTGAGCGTTCTCCGCCGCCTTGCGGGCGGCTGCGCGGGCGTTCTTCATGAAGGTCCCGATGCCCCTCGCGGAATCCTCGATAGGAGGGCGAGCCGTGCCGGAGTGGCGGTGAGCATCAGCGGGGTCCGGGGCGGAGCCGGAGCGAGGAGCGGTCCCGGTCCGGCCAGGTCGTGACGTGGGGCCGTGCCTCCGTGGAATGGCCCGGTCCGCACGAATGGGTTCCGCGACTCGGCAAGGTTGGCCCGCACGAACTGGGTCAGCAACTCGGCGATGTCCAGCGAGTGCCGCGGCAGGGGACAGGCCTGTGTGAGGGCGAGCCGTGCCGGAGTCGCGGTGAGCATCAGCAGGGCCCGCGGCGGAGCCGGAGCGGGTGGACCGGGTCGTTCCACAGATTCGGGGGCGGATCTTCGCCAGCGTGGTGTGTTCGCACAGGTACACCGGTGCCACCGTCGCGCGCCGGGACGGACGCAGCTTGCAGCTTCGGTCACCCTCACGAGTGACGACGAGCATGGTCACCCACTCCACCAGCGCATGCGGTAGGTCGAGTGCGGCAGGATGGATGACCAACGAGGCGCCCAAGCAGCGTGGTTGAGACGTCAGACATCTCCATCAACAGCCCGGGGCCTCGCCTGTTGCGCCTCGTGGACCGTCACCTGATCGGTGGCCAGCTGGAACAAACTCACTCGTCTGCACGGCAACGATCGACAACGAAGGATTGCCAGCTGAACCTGGGAGTGGCACGGGGCCGTCCCGTTGCCTGCTCAGGAGCTAGTCATCCGCGACTGTGGCGCAACGGCTTCCGCGGCCTTACAAAATGGAAAAGGTGCCTGCGCATGTCACACCGCACTGCCGTAGCGCCGGAAGCCTCCTGGGTGGCGCGGTGGGCCGGATCTCTACTGTGCCTTGTGGTGGCAGGTATCCATGTTGTGGACCAAGGCGGCATTACGGCAACGAGGGACCCGTCCTACCTGGGTATCGCCTATCACGTCCTGGAGATCGCGGCTGTGGTCGCGGCGGTACTGCTTCTCCTCGGCCTCGTGCGACTGGGATGGTTGCTGGCGGTCGGCGTCGCCCTGGGCCCCCTGGTGGGCTACATCCTCTCCAGAGGGCCAGGACTGCCCGGCGCCAGGGATGACATCGGGAATTGGACAGAGCCGCTTGGGCTGGCCAGCCTGGCTGTCGAAGGAGCTCTACTCCTGTTGTCGGTGCCGCTCTTCGCGCGGAGCATGCGCCCGAAACCAAGAGCTTCCGTAAGCAGTGGAGACTGATAGGACCGAACCGCCCCCAACATCCAGGCCAGCGGCCCTGGTCAGGGCCTGCGCCCGTTCCGGGACCCGGATGCGGCCGGGGATGCCCACGACGAAGCCTGAGCGCCGCATCCGCCGTCCGCGGTAGGTCGTTGTACTTCGAGAAGACCATCGCCGACCGGCCTGGGACAGGACAGAGACGCACTCCGCGCCCTCGTCGAGCAGGCCATGGCCATCCTCAAGTCCTGGCGGCTCCTTCGCAAGCTCCGGTGCTCGGCCAGCCGGATAACCTGCCTCGTCCAGGCCGTCCTTACCTTGCATTTGGCCAGCTCAGACCGATGATGGAAAAGCCTCAGGGAGTCGCACGCGAAACAACCTATCGGTGTGATCGACGAACGTGGGGAGGCAGAGCTGCGCCGACTCAGGGCTGATCAAGGCGGCCGCCAGCACGAGGTCCGCAGTGATGCCGCGGGCGAACCGTTCCTAAACAGTGTCCAGGAGTGAGCTTTGTACTCACATCCCGGAACTGCGCGCATCCCGAACGGTTTTGGATGCACTGGTCCCCCGCGTT